>NZ_JAWOWL010000003.1:0-57285 GCF_033340395.1 Vibrio sp. 1159
TTCTTTTAGTTGTTGATTTCATAACACTCTCCAATTTTGGGGGTAGAAAGTGTCAACCTTATTTAGGACGGCACAATCGTTGTAATAAGGTCGAGCATAGTCTCGACCTTTTTTAATCCTGCTTTACTTTGATTCAACAGGTGCGTTTGTCAGCCTGATCAGGTAGTATCTGTGACACGAAATTTTTGGTAGGGCGAAGGATAAATGCTAAAGGTTGCGATCAATGGATTTGGACGTATAGGTCGTAATGTTCTGCGAGCGGTGTATGAAAGCGGAAAACACCAGCAGATCAAGGTTGTGGCGGTAAACGAACTAGCACAGCCAGAGGCGATGGCACACCTACTGCAATATGACACCAGTCATGGTCGCTTTGGTAAAAAAATTTCCCATGACCAAGAACATTTGCATGTTCATCATGACAGCGGTGAATATGATTCCATTCGCATTCTCCACCTCTCCGAAATCGAATTACTTCCTTGGCGTGATTTAGAAGTTGATATCGTCTTGGATTGCACTGGCGTATTTGGTTCGCAAGCGGATGGGCAAGCGCATATAGAAGCTGGCGCGAAGAAAGTACTGTTTTCGCACCCGGGCGCAAACGACCTAGATAATACGATTATCTATGGCGTGAACCACGAAACTCTGAAAGACGAGCACCGTGTTGTCTCCAATGGCTCTTGCACCACCAACTGTATCGTTCCCATCATTAAAGTATTAGACGAAGCCTTCGGCATAGAGTCTGGCACCATTACGACAATTCATTCGTCCATGAACGATCAACAAGTAATCGATGCGTATCATAACGACTTACGCCGTACCCGCGCTGCAAGCCAATCTATTATTCCGGTGGACACTAAGTTGCATAAGGGGATTGAAAGAATCTTCCCGAAATTTTCCAACAAATTCGAAGCAATTTCTGTTCGTGTTCCAACGGTTAACGTCACTGCAATGGATTTAAGTGTCACAATTAGTACAAATGTGAAAGTTAATGACGTAAATCAAACCATTGTTAACGCATCTCAGTGTACATTACGTAACATTGTTGACTATACTGAATCGCCACTCGTTTCCATCGACTTTAACCACGACCCCCATAGTGCGATTGTGGATGGAAGCCAGACTAGAGTGAGTAACGGGCAACTCGTAAAAATGCTCGTTTGGTGCGACAACGAATGGGGCTTTGCTAACCGGATGCTGGATACTGCCTTAGCAATGCAAGCTTCTTCGCAAGTGGAACAGTAATGACGAAGAAGTGATGGAGAATTTTTATTTCAAGCCTTGAAATAAATCCATAATATCTCCATATCTATAACCAGTTTGAAGAATTAACAGGCTTGGCAGGGTTGCCGAGTTTTCAAAAACTTTAATTATTAAATATTTGAGAGGACACATCATGTCTGTAATCAAGATGACTGACCTGGATCTTGCAGGTAAACGTGTATTTATCCGTGCTGACCTAAACGTGCCAGTAAAAGACGGTAAAGTAACTTCGGATGCACGTATCATCGCATCTCTTCCAACTATTAAGCACTGCCTAGAAGCAGGCGCTAAAGTAATGGTTACGTCTCACCTAGGTCGCCCAACTGAAGGTGAATACGCTGAAGAGTTCTCTCTACAACCAGTTGTTAACTACCTAAACGACGCACTAGATTGCGAAGTGAAGCTAGCAAAAGACTACCTAGATGGCCTAGAGCTAAATGCGGGTGAACTTGTTGTTCTTGAAAACGTTCGCTTCAACAAAGGCGAAAAGAAAAACGACGAAGAGCTATCTAAGAAATATGCAGCACTATGTGACGTATTCGTAATGGACGCATTCGGTACGGCTCACCGTGCTCAAGCATCTACTCACGGCGTTGGCATGCACGCAGACGTAGCATGTGCTGGCCCTCTACTAGCAAACGAATTAGAAGCGCTAGGCAAAGCAATGGACAAGCCAGCTCGTCCAATGGTTGCTATCGTAGGTGGTTCAAAAGTTTCTACTAAGCTAACTGTTCTTGAGTCTCTATCTAAAATCGCTGACCAACTCGTTGTTGGTGGTGGTATTGCTAACACATTCATCGCAGCTGCTGGCCACAACGTTGGTAAGTCTCTATACGAAGCAGACCTAGTTGAAACAGCTAAGAAGCTAATGGACGAGTGTGCAATTCCAGTAGCAACTGACGTTGCATGTGCGAAAGCATTTGACGAGAACGCAGAAGCTGAAATCAAGCACGTTTCTGAAGTACAAGACGACGACATGATCTTCGACCTTGGTCCAGATTCAACTGCTGAACTAGCTGAAATCCTTAAAAACGCTAAGACTATCCTATGGAATGGTCCAGTAGGCGTATTCGAATTCAAGAACTTCGAAGCAGGTACTAAAGGTATCTCTGAAGCTATCGCAGCTTCTGAAGGCTTCTCTGTTGCTGGTGGTGGTGACACGCTAGCGGCTATCGACAAGTTCGGTATCAAAGCGGATGTATCTTACATCTCTACTGGCGGCGGCGCTTTCCTTGAGTTCGTAGAAGGTAAAGTTCTTCCAGCAGTAGAAATGCTAGAAGCACGCGCTAAGTAATTAAAGCAAAGCGGGGGAGTGATTCTCCCGCTTTCTTGTTTGCTGCAACGTGTGAGGAACTCTGCTAGAATAGCCTCAGTTGTGAGCAAACGTTTGCAAGATTTTCAACTTAACAAGTTTTGTTTAAAAACGACAGATAAATAGGATTACATCCATGTCTAAGATCTTCGACTTCGTAAAACCAGGTGTTATCTCTGGCGATGACGTTCAGAAAGTATTTGAAGTTGCAAAAGAAAACAGCTTTGCACTTCCAGCAGTAAACTGTGTGGGTACTGACTCTGTAAACGCAGTACTTGAAGCAGCTGCAAAAGTTAAAGCTCCAGTTATCGTTCAGTTCTCTAACGGTGGCGCTGCTTTCTTTGCTGGTAAAGGTCTAAAACTTGAAGGTCAAGAAGCTCAAATCCTAGGTGCTGTTGCTGGTGCGAAATACGTTCACGCTGTAGCTGAAGCTTACGGTGTTCCAGTAATCCTACACACTGACCACGCAGCTAAGAAACTACTTCCTTGGATCGACGGTCTACTAGACGCTGGTGAAGAGTACTTCGCGCAAACTGGTAAGCCACTATTCTCTTCTCACATGATCGACCTTTCTGAAGAGTCTCTAGAAGAGAACATCGAAATTTCTGCTAAGTACCTAGAGCGCATGGCTAAAATGAACATGACTCTAGAAATCGAACTAGGTTGTACTGGTGGTGAAGAAGACGGCGTTGACAACTCTGATATGGATGCGTCTGAGCTATACACTTCTCCAGAAGACGTTGCATACGCATACGAGAAACTAAGCGCAATCAGCCACCGTTTCACTATCGCAGCATCTTTCGGTAACGTACACGGCGTATACAAGCCAGGTAACGTTGTACTAACTCCAACTATCCTACGTGATTCTCAAGCGCACGTTTCTGAGAAATTCGGTCTTCCAGCGAACTCTCTAAACTTCGTATTCCACGGCGGTTCAGGTTCTTCTCTAGAAGAAATCCGTGAATCTATCGGCTACGGTGTAATCAAAATGAACATCGATACTGATACACAGTGGGCTACTTGGGATGGTATCCGTAAGTTCGAAGCTGAAAACCACGATTACCTACAAGGTCAGATCGGTAACCCAACTGGTGAAGATGCACCAAACAAGAAGTACTACGATCCACGCGTATGGCTACGTGCAGGCCAAGCTTCAATGGTTACTCGTCTAGAGCAAGCATTTGCTGACCTTAACGCAGTTGACGTACTATAATCGTTACTGATTAAGTTACTTAAAAACCCGCTCTTTGAGCGGGTTTTTTTATGTCTATCACTTTCTTCCCTGCTGCTTTCTCCCGATATTTTTATGCGTTAGATTGTATTTGCTAGTGAGATATCTCACCTTTAACGTTTTTTTAAAGAAAACATGGGAATATCAGTCTTAAGAGTGGCGAAATCAGAGTGCATTGCGTAACCTGTAACAAGTCAGTGTCAGAAAGCTCTGATAAAGTCTTGTTTTGCATATCTTTGCGAAACTCTGACTTTGAAAAAAGTCAGAGTTGGGATATTGTGCCAAAAATCTGACACTGTTCAGTGGAGCAATAGGGATGTTGTTTTAGAAAAGAGCCTTTAAAAAACAAGGTTCATAAATTAACGGCAATTGGATTTATATCTCTTTATTTTTGAGGATAAGAATTATGGCAGGTGAATCGGTGGGTATCGATACCACTTTAACGGATGGTCTAACTCAGGCTGAAACTTGGCTGACAAACAATTCAGATCTACTGGTTCAGTACGGTGTGAACATTATCTCTGCGCTGCTTATTCTGTTTATCGGTAATCTTATCGTTAAGGCAGTCGCTGGTAGTGTTTCTAAAGTACTAGAAAAGAAAAACATGGATAAGGCCGTCGTTGAATTTATTCACGGTCTTGTTCGTTACTTGCTATTTGTAATCGTGCTAATCGCGGCTCTTGGTCGATTAGGAGTTCAAACCGCTTCTGTTGTTGCTGTGATTGGTGCGGCAGGTCTTGCTGTTGGTCTTGCACTACAAGGTTCGCTATCAAACTTTGCAGCAGGCGTACTTATTGTTGCGTTCCGTCCATTCAAATCAGGCGACTACGTAGAAATCGGTGGTGTAGCGGGTAGTGTTGAAGCAATTCAAATCTTCCAAACCGTTCTAAAAACACCAGATAACAAAATGGTTGTTGTGCCTAACTCTTCAGTTATCGGCGGTGCCATTACTAACTACTCTCGCCATGCGACACGACGTGTCGACCTAGTGATTGGTGTTTCATACAAAGCAGACCTTAAACTAACCAAGAAAGTGATTCGTGAGACGCTAGAGAAAGATCCACGTATCTTGAAAGACCCAGATATCACAATTGGTGTACTTACGTTAGCAGACTCTTCAGTTAACTTTGTGGTTCGTCCATGGGTGAAAACTGCAGATTACTGGGGCGTATACTTTGATGCAATGCAAGGTATTAAAGAAGCATTGGATGAAAATGGTATCGAGATTCCATTCCCACAAATGGATGTTCACCTGAACAAAGTCGACGCTTAATCAAAAGCAGTCGATATTCAAAAGCGAGGCCAATAGGCCTCGCTTTTTTATATTTCGTAAAGGGTGTGATGACCAGCAAGTAAGAGGCGTTTTAGATGTTTACCTGCAAATCCAAATGTGAACTCAGGTAAGCCAGGCGTATAGAGCAACTCTTGATGTTGATAGAGATTGGTATCAACAATGATAGTGATGTATTCCGGTAAGCCTATTGGGCAAACCGCGCCGGGTACGCAACCTAACACTTCGACCATTTCATCGTCATTACAAATAGAGGGACGTTTACCTGTAATCGCTTTAATCTGCTTGGCATCGAGGCGCGAGTCCTTATCTGCCAGATAAACCGCGTAACCTTGTCCTTTGAGGGTTAAAAAGAGGCTTTTGGTATGCGTACCCGTCCAACCAAGCTCTCTCGCAATGCGTATATCTGTCTCAAAGTCTAAGATGGCTTCGTGCTGCCATTCCCGAAAAGGAATAGAGAGCGCGTTGAATCGCTCTCTATTGTTGTTATAAATACGTTTTAGTGACTCCATGTCTTTGCTGCCTTACTACCTGGTGATTACCAATACTTATCAATAAGCTCACTCGCTAAGATATATGCGATTGTGAACATCATCATTGCGATTGCAATGTCGATGGTTTTTTTCACTTTTGGTTTAGAGAGTGTTGGACCTAGTTTGGCTGCTCCTATCGATAAAGTGTAGAACCAAACAAAGGAAGCCATAATCGTACCTAGTGCAAAAGCAATGCGATCATGGCCTTCAAATTGTCCACCGATCGAACCTAGAATAACGACAGTATCTAAATATAAGTGCGGATTAAGCACAGTGACGGCTAACGCACCTAGAATAACCGTTCGACGACCTCGAGCTACGATCTCCCCTTTTGATTCCGATTCACTCTCTGGCTTAAAAGCACTTTTTAGTGAGAGCAGTCCATAGAAGCTCAAGAAAGCAATACCACCAAGTGTCACCGACGTCAGTAAGATTTCATTTTGAGACAGAATTGCACCACCACCAAAAATACCTAGAGAGATGAAAATCATATCTAGCACGCTACAAATAGTGGCGGTTGTTAGGTGGTGGTTACGCTTTATGCCTTGATTCAAAACATACGCATTTTGCGCGCCGATCGGAATGATCATTGATGCTCCTAAACCAAAACCTTGCAATAGAACCCACAAGCTCACACTTCACCTCACTTCAAAATAACAAATACATTTACAGAAAAGGGAAAGATAAAGCGTTTATCTAAATAAGTATAATTAATGATTTTAATCTTACATTAGATAGACTAATTTAACGGGAGGCGTTTGATCAAGAGTGAGAGGAAAGGTATGCGAGGGTTAGATTACAAATGGATTGAGGCATTAGACGCTATAGTTTATCAGGGTAGCTTTGAGCGTGCTGCCGAGCATTTATTTGTTTCTCAATCCGCCATTTCTCAACGTATCAAGCAGTTAGAGAAGTTTCTCGCGCAGCCTGTTTTAATTCGAAGCCAGCCACCTAAGCCAACGCCAATTGGTAAAAAATTGTTGGGTCTTTATCGGCGAGTACGCTTGCTAGAGCATGAAATTCTCCCCGAACTAAAAAATGATACCAGTACGCGACCTGTGCAACTCTCTTTAGCGACTAATGCAGATAGCCTTGCAACATGGCTACTGCCAGCGCTGCAAAATGTTATGAAGCAGCGTCAAGTTGAACTAAAACTGACTATCTATGGTGAATACCGCTCTATTGAAAAACTCAAAAGTGGCGAAGTGACAGGAGCGATCAGCTTGGAGTCCCAGCCAATCCCCGGATGCAGAGCAGACTATTTAGGTCGCATCGATTATGTTTGTGTCGCGAGCCCAGAGTTCTATCAGCGTTATTTTTCTAAAGGCGTAAATAATCAGACATTGGCAAAAGCACCGGCCGTTTCATATGACCAATATGATGATCTACATAAAACATTTCTTACCGAGCATTTTAACGTCAATCCTGACAGCGTTATTCATCACAACATCAGTAGTTCTGAAGCGTTTCTAAAAGTGGCGTTAGCTGGTGTTGCTTATTGCTTGATCCCCCGCTTGCAAATTACCGACGAATTAGACAGAGGTGTGTTGGTTGATGTGACTCCAGGTTTTTTAATGTCCCATCGGATTTATTGGCACCACTGGCAGTTAGAAACTGGGGTATTACAAGAAATCTCACACGCGATAGTGGGGTATGCGCAGCAGCATCTACCTCAATAAGTTTGTCAGAGCTGCATATCGTTAACTTAGTGTGTTTTGTTTAAAAATTACGCCAATGTTACATAGTCAAAGTTGTGTTAGAAGTCACTATGGGTGCTTGGATAATCGGCGGAAGTTTCTATTATGAAACCACACGCTTTCTCAGCCATGATAGTGATGTTGGAATCTGAGATTAAGTACTTAATTTTGTATGGATGGATTTATTGAATGAAATTGTATTCATTTTTGCTGGCTTCAGCACTCAGCCTTACCAGTGCTTCAGTTTTGGCGAATACGCCAGAGTTTGCTCATGTTACGACAACGGGGTATGGCGAAGTGACGGCCACACCTGATATGGCTACGTTTTCTGTAAAAGTAGTCGATACGACAATGACGGCCGAACAAGCGAAATTGTCCGTAGATAAAACCGTTGAAGAGTTTCTAAAAAGCTTATCGGATGCCGGCTTGTCAAAAGACAATATTACTAGCTCGAATTTATACCTTGCTCCTCAGTACCATTACCCTAAATCGGGAAAAGCAGAACTTGTTGGGTATCGAGCATCTCGCAGTATTGATGTCACGGTGACGGAGCTGAAAAACCTTAACCAATACCTAGATATGGCGTTAGAAGCGGGAATTAATCAGGTTGATAATATTCAACTTAAGGTAAGCAACCAAGCCGAGTATCAGCAAAAGGCACGAATGGCTGCGATTAAGGACGCAAGAGAAAAAGCAGGGTCATTAGCGACTGGTTTTGAGAAAAAGTTGGGCGATGTATGGCAGATCAATTACAGACAGATGCACGTTCAGCCTGTGTTAATGCGTTCAATGGCGATGGATAGTAAAGAAGGAGCGAATAGCTACCAAGATTCAACCATGATCATTCGCGATCAAGTCGATGTCATTTATAAGCTAAAGTAAGGCTTAGCAAACAGTAAAAAGCAAAAGGCAGGGAGTTACAACCCCTGCCTTTGTCGTTTCTGTTTCACTGTTTAGTGAAGGATACGAGCACGGATTGTGCCTTCAATGTTTTTGAGCTTTGTTAGAGCTTCTTCTGCTCGTTCAGTTTCAACGTCGATCACTACGTAGCCTATTTCAGCGGCTGTTTGTAGGTACTGCGCGGCAATGTTAATGCCTTCTTCAGCAAAGATGGTGTTGATCTGAGTTAGAATACCAGGACGGTTCTTGTGAATATGAAGCAGACGAGAGCACTCACCACTGTGTTCTGGCAATGACACTTCAGGGAAGTTTACGCTTGAAAGTGTCGAGCCGTTATCAGAGTACTTAGCCAGTTTGCCCGCCACTTCTAAGCCGATATTCTCTTGTGCTTCTTGCGTTGAACCACCAACGTGTGGAGTGAGAATGACGTTATCGAATTTTTGTAAAGGAGACTCGAACGGGTCAGCATTTGTTTTTGGTTCAGTTGGGAATACATCAATTGCAGCGCCGGCAAGGTGACCAGCTTCTAAGCTATGGCAAAGTGCAGGAATATCCACAACGGTGCCACGTGCCGCGTTGATAAAGATGGAACCTGGTTTCATTCGAGCAAATTCAGCTTCACCCATCATGTTTTTCGTTTCCGGTGTTTCGGGAACGTGCAAAGAAATCACATCACATTTGTTCAATAGTTCACTCATGGTATGTACTTGCGTCGCATTACCAAGGGACAGTTTGTTCTCAATATCGTAGTAGTAAACGCGCATACCTAAGTTTTCGGCAATAATACCAAGCTGCGTACCAATGTGACCGTATCCGATAATGCCAAGGCACTTACCACGAGCTTCGTAAGAGTTGTCTGCACTTTTCTTCCAAATACCGCGATGTGCAAGAGCATTCTTTTCAGGAATACCACGCACTAGTAAAAGGATTTGCCCAAGTACAAGCTCTGCCACGCTTCGAGTGTTAGAGAATGGTGCATTAAAGACAGGAATACCGCGTTTTGCTGCTGCGTCTAGGTTTACTTGGTTAGTGCCAATACAAAAACAGCCAATTGCAACCAGCTTGTTCGCCGCATTGATTACCTCTTCGGATAGGTTCGTACGGGAGCGGATACCAATGAAGTGCACGTCTTTTACTGCTTCAATTAGTTCTTCTTCCGGAAGGGAACCTTTATGGTATTCAATGTTGGTATAACCAGCTGCTTGAAGAACTTCAACTGAAGAAGGGTGGAGTCCCTCTAACAAGAGGATCTTAATCTTTTCTTTTTCCAGTGAAACTTTGGCCATTTTTTCTCGTCCTTAAAATGGAAAGGTGGGCTAATGTGGCGCACATTGGGCAAAACTATTAAAAAGGGGATAATTAACAGTTTTGTAGGAAGACAAACGTTTCCCTGTGCGTCTTCTGTTCAATAAAGTAACAAAAAAAAATTGCTTTGGGTAAGAAAATTACGGAATAAGAGATAATTTTCTTATAGAAAGGAATAAAAAACGGTGCCTTTCAGCACCGTATGTAATGAAATAACAGAAAAGTGAACCAGATAGGTTCATTTTGGGCTGTTATTTACTCTTCAATTTTTGCACCTTCTGGTGTGCCAGTGATCACTACGTCTGCACCACGATGAGCGAAAAGACCCACAGTCACCACACCAGCGATGCCGTTTATTTTGTCTTCCATTTCTTTCGGGTTGGTAATTTGCATATTGTGCACATCCAGAATCACGTTGCCGTTGTCAGTCACAACGCCTTCACGGTAAGCTGGATCACCACCTAGTTTTACCAATTCACGAGCCACGTAAGAGCGTGCCATTGGGATTACTTCAACAGGCAATGGGAACTGGCCAAGTACGTCAACTGCTTTAGTGCCGTCAACGATACATACGAACTTATCAGAGATTGCTGCGACAATTTTCTCACGAGTCAGAGCCGCGCCGCCGCCTTTGATCATTTCACGTGCTGGGTTGATCTCATCTGCGCCATCAACATACACATCCAGCTTCATTACATCGTTACACTCGTATACTTCAATACCAAGCTCTTTAAGGCGCTCAGTTGAAGCGACAGAGCTAGACACTGCACCTTTAATATCATCTTTGATAGTGCCTAGTGCATCGATGAAGTGATTCACGGTAGAGCCAGTACCAACACCGACAATGCTGCCTTTCTCAACATATTTTAGTGCTGCCCAACCAGCCGCTTTTTTCATTTCATCTTGAGTCATGCCAATCTCCTGAATAGATGTTCGTTAACGTTTGCGGGCGTGATTATAGCGGCTTACTTGTCACTTTCCCATTGCCATATTTGGCTTGGGGTCACGATCTTAGGTAATGGAATATCCCAGCTTTCAATTGGTAAGCGTTCTACATGTTGGCAGTCATGAGCGATACCAACAGGTTTAGCTCCCTCTCCAGTTATAAACCAACGTGATAGAGTGCGATCGTAGTACCCTCCGCCCATGCCTAAGCGGTGTCCGATACTGTCGAACCCAACTAAAGGCGTGCAGATTAAATCAAGCTGGCGAACGGGTTTGAGGTGTCTGATATCGAGCTTGGGCTCTAAGATGCCGTACTTGTTGTAGACGAGCTGTTCATCACTTATATACTGAAGAAACAGTAACTGACCTTTAGAAAAGGGATGGATGACGGGCAGATAAACCGATTTTCCCTGTTGCCATAACCATTCAATGAGCGGTTTAGTATCAAGCTCACCGTCTGCAGAAAGGTAGATGGCAATATGTTGCGCCTGATCGATTTCAGGAAGTTGGGAAAATTGAGTAATAAGGTCGATTCCCGCTTGGTATTGCGTATCACTGCACAGAGCGTTGCGCTTTTCACGAATCAGTTTGCGGAAGTCTTGTCGAGAGAGGTCTGACATAGAGAGAATACCCCAGGGTGCCGTTGAGGATTGTGGCCCTTGAACCAGCTGGTTCAAGGCGGATCAGCAATGACAACCGTAGGCTTCTCGGTGCATGCCGAGCTTGCTCAATAGTTACCAAATACTAACCCTTAGGTATTGCTTATCGGCTCAGGGACTTAAATCCTGCTGACGCACACCCCAGGGTAAATTTTGTATTTACTGCTGTCCTTGCGTAACTTTGCTTAGTGCGTTCTCTAAAGACGCGGTGAGCTTTTCCATTCGCTCAGTAATTTCTTGCTGTTGACCATTGGATTCGTATGACTTGGTGTGCAACTCATAGCAAATATTCAATGCAGCAAAGGTCAGCAGTTGGATTTCATTGGTTACCTTAGTACGTTCGCTCATTTCTTTCAATCGGCGATCCAGATCTTTTGCCGCTGCAACAAGAGACTCTTCTTGTCCTGTCGGACAATTCACTCGTGTAAGTTTGCCTAATATTTCAACGTCGATCGCTTGATTGCTCATGATGAATAAACTCTATATTCGCGCTATCTAAGGTGTTGCTTCATACAACTACCGAGGAGCAAACTATAGGAAAACCGCTATTAAGATTCAAGCATTTCCCATCACAGAAAGAGAAATGATGACGAGATCACACAGGAATTGGGCAAATTGAACAAATGCTGTCCAAAATTGAATTTGATAGCCGTTTCAGACCACTAACCTTGATGGTAGGATATACCAATACATTATTACGCAAGAATGAGCCAAGTTATGAGTGAAATCACCCTTCCTGAATACCAATCTATTGCTGCTGAACTGCAATCGGCAAGCCTGGCTGTGACACCGGCGGAGTTACATGGCTTATTTGTTGGCATGTTAAGTGGTGGATTGGCGATCAATGATCAAACTTGGCAGCCGATTCTTTTTGACTACACCAATGATGGGATGGGGTGGCCCTCGACAGCACTCACTTTTGCTCAGAGCATATTCAACGTTACTGTTAATGAGCTTACTGGCACATCAATGGAGCTGTCTTTACTATTGCCAGATGAGCCGGGCGAAGAAGGCTTATTCGCATTAGCCGACAGTGTGTCCGACTTTGTAAACCACTTTATTTCTGGGCTAGGTCTAGCAGGCGTTGCGCTTAACAAAGCATCTGATGACGCTAAAGAAGCACTGGCTGACCTAGAAGAGATTGCCAAATTAGGCATTGATGAAGATGACGATCTTGGTGAACAAGCGCAATTGCTAGAGCAAGTGATTGAGCACATCAAAGCTTGCGTACTAACGATTCATGCTGAATTTGGTGTTCGTCCTGAAAGCAGCGACAAAAACCCTACTATTCACTAATCGTAGACCGTCCAGAGGTTAGTATGAAGCAATATGATGTAGTCATTGCTGGTGGTGCCATGGCTGGTGCAACGTTAGCATTGGCGATTGACCATTTGTCTCAGGGAAAGCTCCGCATTGCCGTCGTTGAGCCTTTTAAAGCACAATCAGATATGCACCCTGGTTTTGACTCTCGCTCAATCGCATTGTCTTACGGTACTGTCAATCTGTTGCGTCAACTACAGCTCTGGACGTCAGTAGAACCGTTTGTCACACCCATTGAACATATCCACGTTTCTGACCGTTCTCATGCTGGGATGACGGAGATTACCAAGCAAGAGGTTGGGGTGGGAGCTCTAGGGTATGTTGTAGAATTAGCCGATGTTGGGCGTGTATATCAAGAATTATTAGACAGCAGCGCATCCATTACGCTGTTTTGTCCTGACTCCGTTACCGATATCGAGCGCGAGCAAAACTGTACCCATGTGACGTTGAAAAGTGGTGAGCAACTTGAAGCAAAACTGTTGGTGGCTGCAGATGGTGCTGTTTCGACCTGTTGTCAGAAAATTGGTCTAGAACTTTCTGAGCAAGATTTTGAACAAGTGGCTGTCATTGCCAATATTGTGACTCAAGAATCTCATCAAGGTAGAGCCTTTGAACGTTTTACTGAGAATGGCCCTGTTGCTTTATTGCCAATGAGTGACAATCGAATGTCCTTAGTTTGGTGTTTGCACCCTGAAGAAGCCCAAGCCGTTCTTGAGTTATCTGATCAAGCATTTCTCCAGCGTTTACAGAACGATTTTGGTTGGCGTTTAGGCGCGATGAAAAAAGTGGGGCGCCGTGCAAGTTACCCATTGCTTCTTCGCCATCGAAAGCAAAATATTTCACATCGCTTTGCGATTGTTGGAAATGCGGCGCAAACGCTGCACCCGATAGCTGGACAAGGCTTTAATCTCGGTATTCGCGATGTAGTCTCACTAGCAGAAGAAATTGTGCAGCAAAGTGAGGATGTGGGTCTTTATCAAGGCCTGATGCGCTTTAGTCAACGTAGAGAAGCAGATCGAAGCGAAACTATTTGGCTAACCAGTGCCTTAGTGCATGTTTTTTCAAATGATTTACCCGCGATGCGAATTGGCCGAAATACTGCCTTAGCAGCGATGGATAACCTTTCTATTTTTAAGCAGCCGCTACTACGCCATACACTTGGCTTGGTAAAACGATGAACGGCCGCACTGAATTAGGTAATAAAAAGCAATGATGCAAAGTGTAGATATCGCCATCATCGGCGGAGGGATGGTTGGGTTGGCACTTGCTGCCGCGTTCAAAGACAGTGATCTGCGTGTCGCCGTTATTGAAGGTAAAGTGCCAGATGATTCGTTGAAAGAATTACCCGATGTTCGTGTGTCTGCGCTGAGCCGCTCTAGTGAGACGATTTTGCGTAAACTTGGTGCTTGGCAGGGCATAGAACAGCGCCGAGCTTCACCTTACCATGGCATGGAAGTATGGGAACAAGATAGCTTTGCCAGCATTGAATTTAATGCACAAAGTATGGCACAACCTGATTTAGGGCATATTGTTGAGAATCGTGTGATTCAACTTGCGCTGCTTGAACAAGTCCAAAAGCTCGATAACGTCACTATGTTTATGCCTGCACGTTGCGCGACTCTCGCGGTCGGTGAGCAAGAAAGCTGGCTGACGCTCGATAATGGCCAAGCCATGACCGCTAAATTAGTGGTCGGAGCCGATGGGGCGAATTCGTGGCTTCGCCATCAAATGGATATTCCATTAACGCATTGGGACTATGGTCATCATGCTTTGGTCGCGAATGTCAAAACTGCTATGCCACACAACAGCATTGCGCGCCAGATATTTACTCCTCACGGACCGTTGGCATTTTTGCCAATGTCTCAACCAGATATGTGCTCTATTGTTTGGTCCACGGAGCCAAATCGAGCAGAGCAGTTAGTGGCGATGAGTGAACATGATTTCAATAAAGCGTTGACGAGTGAGTTTGATGCTCGACTTGGTCTATGTGAAGTAGTGGGAGAGCGTGCTGCGTTTCCTTTGAAAATGCGCTATGCGCGAGATTTTGTTGTCGAGCGAGTCGCGCTGGTTGGTGATGCGGCCCATACCATTCACCCATTAGCGGGGCAGGGTGTGAATTTAGGTTTATTAGATGCGGCCAGTCTTGCTCAAGAAGTATTAGCACTTTGGAAGCAGGGTCAAGATATCGGCAGTAAACGCAACCTAAGAAGCTACGAGCGTTGGCGAAAAGCGGAAGCGGCAAAGATGATCGCTACTATGCAAGGGTTTCGAGATTTGTTCTCTGGCGAGAACCCAGCTAAGAAGCTCGTTCGTGGCATTGGCTTAAGTTTAGCGGGGCAACTGCCGGGAGCGAAAGATGAGATCATGAAGCGCGCGCTTGGTTTAAAGGGACACTTGCCGGATCTAGCGCGTCAGTAAGTGCAAAGCGAACTTCAAATACACAAAAGGCTGGTTAATCCAGCCTTTGTTTTATCAACATCTTGCTAAGCATATGCGCATCGGAGTTTCATTATTTCTTGATTGATCTCTTTGACCGCTCGGAAATGGCGTTGCTCTGCTTTCTCCGGCAGTATTAACTTACCGTTATCAAACTCGAATCTACCGACCCCGTAAATATAAATTCTTCCTTTAAAAAGACGACTTATATGTTTAGCAATCATACTTGGTGTATAGCGCTTAAACAGTCTCATATTTACTTTCCTTTTATCTAACCTAGCCTAGGTATTCTACGTTCTGGACGCGAAAATTATTGTGACAGCAATAGTATTAAATACAGATGTAGGGTGTTGCGTCAGAGAATTGTGTTGTCTTAGACAATTTGACAGTGTCATCTCTTAAATAGCGTGAGGATTACCCCAAAAATAACCTCTCTAAAGGAACCCTTACGCCAATACACTCCTTTTTACGTGACGCATTAAGCAATAGTTTTGTTACAGAATTAAGAATAGAACGAAAACGGTTGTTTGCTAGTTGTTTCTATTAAGGTCGTGCCTCGCGCAACACACTTTGCGTTCTAACGATTAGAGGAAATGAAAGAGAAAAAGTTCCACGTAAAAAAAAGCCCGCTTCAGCGGGCGAATAGTCACAGATGCATTACACAAAAGTGGATAACTAACTGCATGAATGCTGTCACTCAGCTAGCTGACTCACTTTATATTGGTTAAGTGCTTGTTTGAAACTTAACCAACAAATTCAGCATATACGAGTTTTATCTTTGTGACTATTTATGTTTTATATGTGATTAAAAATTCTCATGTCTATTTTTGTAGATATGAGCGAGATCACGCAGTGATAGAAACACTACGTGTCATTACATTGTTTTTAGACGATTAACGACAGATCTCAGCTACGGTCGGCTGGCACAATTGGATAAGATCTTGAATAGAAAGCGCCAGCCCAGCCATTCGATCGCCACTGCTGATCGTGACTTCCTGTTCTTCTAGTAAGCTGGGGTCGAACACGATTGGCATATGACGTTTGAGTAACAGAGGAGTGACAGTACCAACTTTGTAACCAGTGATGGACTCAACATCGGCTTGATCAACACAAGTCATCCGGCGACATTTCAGTAACGAGCGCACTTTTTTGGGATCAACGCTACGATCACCTGGTGCACAGGCGAGTGCATATTGATTACCCATGTCTCGTAGCAAGATTGCTTTCACCATTTGAGAAGGGCGAATGCCGCGTTGGTGCGCGGCATCCTCAATGGTGGTTGCTGGTCTTTGATGCGGTAACAGACGAAACGGAATGTGTTGGTCTGTGAGAAATTGCATCAAAGGAGTATTGATTGTATTACTCATCATCAAGACTGTAAGGCAGTGATTCGATTGTCCATTCACATTCTGGTTGCGCAACTAAACGAAGACGAGTGTCTTCATCGAGATTATTAGGCAGTACGATCAGGCCAATCGCGTGATTGTCACTGAACTGGTAGTGATTTAATAAAGCACCTACTGAACGCCAGTTTTCACCTACGCTGCGTTCGAGCTCAATTGGTTCGTCACTGAATGGAGCAGAAGTTGCACCTTTTACGATATACATCGCACGTTTATTGGTACCGCGATACTTCGCTCGTGCTACCGTTTCTTGTCCCGTGTAGCAGCCCTTTGTGAAGCTTATGCCTCCTAAAGCTTGCACGTTAAGTGCTTGTGGAATGTGAGCATTCTGCGCGGATGCAGAGACAAATGGTAAACCTGCCTTAATATCGAAACGATTCCAAAGCTCATTTGTCGTAAAGACAGCGTCGGTAGTTTCAACGATTTGCTGTGCTTCTGGCGCACTTAATATCAGTAACCAGCGATCTTGTGCAACTTGCACTGCTGTGCCACCGTCAACTGGGCGAACGCTGCCAGTTGTCTTGCTCATTGTTGAAATGAATTCATCGGCTTTGACGCCAGCGACACCTAAGATAACGTCATCAGAAGCTTCAATCGTTACTTTAGAGAAAATGGCGTATTTCTTTATTTCACTAAGTTCTACGTCAATCGCCGATTTTGGTTGGATCATGCCGTAGCCATCATGATGATGGAAAAGGCGGAACACGCTCCACACTTTGCCTTTCGCATCACAATGTGCGCCCAGTGTTGATTGGTCTTGTTCTAAAGAAACAACATCGCAGGTAACCTGACCTTGTAAGTATGATTTTTTATCGTCACCGATCATGGTGATCATGCCGAAGTTATCCAGCAGTGAGATAGATAACTCTGGAAGTGCGTCTTGAGTTGAGAGAGGTAATGCTGAAAAACGAGTTTGCCATTCCATAATTACAATGCCTTTTGAAGATATTTTTCCGCTATGTTATACCCAAATAACCTTGAGATACTAGGGGAGCGATTTACGAATCAACATTTGTCTGCTTTCACTATCGTATTGTGACCCGCACACTAGTGACGTAGCACATCCCTTGTTACACTCCGCACTAACAACAAGACATCTATGAAGGAATAGTGAATGTACACTCCGGAAGAAAAAGCGCGTATTAAATGGGCTTGTCGTCGAGGCATGCTTGAGCTTGACGTAGTAATTATGCCGTTTTTTGAAGAGTGCTTTGATACTCTGAGTGAACAAGAGCAGCGTGACTTTGTTTCTTTACTTGAATGCGATGATCCTGATCTGTTTACTTGGGTAATGGGGCATGGCCGTAGCGAAAATTTAGGTCATGCAGCAATGGTTGATAAAATTGTCGCCCATAACCTCAGCAAAGTTCGTTAATTTTACTGCTTCTCCCTCTCTGACTGCCCGAGTCCTCAATGTTGTACTTTTCTTATTGATGACTTGGGCTGTTATCTTCTCTAGCATTCCGCTCGTATTATCGACTTATTTGTTATTACTGATTGTTAAGGCTCTCTCAAGCCAAGGCCTTGTTCAACCTACAAGTCATGGGCATTGGTATGTGCACTGCGATGGCTCGGTTAGGTTTGATGCCCTTGAGTATGGCGAATACTCGGAAGATATTGAGTCCGAAAAGGGTCATTTACAGCGAGTCGATACATCGGCATCACCATTCAAGATAACATTCCAATTGCAATCTGGCCGTAGTGTTACGATTTGGCGTGATAGCTGTGACGATGAGCAGTATCGTCAACTATCTTTGGTATTACGCCAATGGGAAATGAAACAGGGAGCTAATGCTCCCTGCTGATGTAATAGTTTACTTGGTAAAGTTAAAGCTGTTTAGCTGGAACCAAAATCGTTGGGCCGCTGTTTTCCAGTTGGTTCGGATAGTCAAGCGTGTAGTGCAAACCTCGACTCTCTTTACGCTGCATCGCACAACGAACCATCAACTCTGCTACTTGTAAAAGGTTACGCAGTTCTAATAAGTTGTTCGACACGCGGAAATTGCTGTAGTACTCGTGTGTTTCTTGTTGCAATAGTTGGATACGGCGTAAGGCGCGCTCTAAACGCTTGTCAGTTCGCACAATGCCCATGTAGTCCCACATAAACAGACGAAGCTCGTGCCAGTTGTGCTGAATGATCACTTCTTCATCACTATTGGTTACTTTGCTTTCATCCCAACATGGCACCTGTGAAGGTAGCTCAACGTTAGTGTGATGTTTTAGAATATCTTTTGCCGCAGACCAAGCATAAACCACGCATTCGAGAAGTGAGTTTGATGCCATGCGGTTAGCACCATGCAGCCCGGTGTAGCTAACTTCACCAATCGCATACAAATTTTTCAGATCGGTGCAGCCATTTCTATCCACCATGACACCGCCACAAGTGTAGTGTGCAGCAGGTACGATTGGGATTGGCTCTTTAGTCATGTCAATGCCCAAGTCCATCAAACGTGAATAAATGGTTGGGAAGTGTTTCGTAATAAAGTCAGCAGGCTTATGGCTGATGTCGAGATACATACAGTCGGCACCTAAACGCTTCATTTCGAAGTCGATAGCACGAGCCACGACGTCACGCGGAGCAAGCTCTTTACGTTCATCGAAATCTGGCATAAAGCGAGAACCATCTGGACGACGCAGGTAAGCACCTTCGCCACGTAACGCTTCAGTTAGCAAGAAGTTACGTGCTTCTGGGTGATATAAACACGTCGGATGGAACTGGTTAAATTCCATATTAGCCACACGACACCCTGCACGCCAAGCAATCGCAATACCATCACCAGACGACACATCTGGGTTAGAGGTGTATTGATAAACCTTTGAAGCACCACCTGTAGCGAGAACCACAAATTTGGCTCGCACGGTTTCGACATGCTCTTCGTTGCGGTTCCAAATATAAGCACCGATAACTTTGTTTTTATCACCGCCAATTTTGTCTTCGGTGATTAAGTCCAGAGCATTATGACGTTCGAGAACATGAATGTTTGGATGATTATGAGCGTTATCTTGCAGGGAGGTTTGCATCGCCATACCTGTCGCATCTGCCGCGTGAAGAATACGACGACGGCTATGACCACCTTCACGAGTTAAGTGGTAGCGAGGTTCATCGTCAGAGTCATCTTCTTCACGATCAAATGGGACACCACCGTCAATCAACCACTGTACACACTCTTTTGAATGCTCAGCAATGAACCTTACGGTCTCCTCATCGCAAATACCATCCCCGGCGATTTGCGTGTCTTCAACGTGTGAATCAATGGTGTCTGACTCATCAAATACGGCAGCGATACCGCCTTGAGCATAGTAGGTCGCCCCTTCGCTGCGTGGTCCTTTACTCAGCACCATCACCTTACAGTGGTTAGCAACGCGCAAAGCCAACGACAAACCTGCCGCGCCACTCCCTACCACTAATACATCACACTCATGTTCACGATTTGTGTTCATATAACTTTTATAATCCCAAGCTAAGGTAACAAAGTTACCTTGTGTATTATTTGCACACCATGTGCATTCCATTATCGCGACATCTGTCGCTAAGGGCTAAGTTGGGAGACCTATCGACGTCCGTGTTACGGCGGTGACTGAGCCACTCTTCTTTTTCATGCAGAGCATGAGCATGCTTCCTAAGTTATAATTTGTAACGCGGTGTTCAGATAGCCATTAGCCATGCAAATGAAAAGTAATAGTTTGTCAATGCCATTGCTTTTCCATGCTCGACCCAGCACAATCTGGGACAGAGATCATTCATTATACCCATTTCCCTCCAAGATGCTCGCTTGTCAAACTTAGACTAAAGTCAGGCAGCGGTGGTCATTTGGGTACAGACATCACACTGTGAAAAAACAATGACAAAAAACTTGAGAAACCATGGAACTTTCTCATTCACGTTAGGGTCACAATAGTGCTCAAGTAAGCAGTGGTGTCAATACTACGTTTTGCATAATTAGTACCCATATCTGAGAAGAGTAGGGGCATAACAAATAGGAGTATCCGCTCGAATGAACGAGCAGCTGACCGATCAAGTATTGATTGAGCGAGTTCAGAATGGCGATAAGCAAGCATTCAACCTGTTGGTAACAAAGTACCAGAATAAGGTATGTAATCTTATTTCCAGATACGTTAGTAATCCTGGCGATGTACCAGATGTAGCACAAGAAGCGTTTATTAAAGCTTACCGAGCTATCCCTAGCTTTCGTGGGGAAAGTGCGTTTTATACGTGGCTGTATCGCATTGCAGTGAATACTGCGAAAAATCACATTGTTGCTCAAGGGCGTAGACCTCCAGCGACAGATGTCGATGCTGAAGATGCTGAATTTTACGAAACAGGTAGTGCACTTAAAGAAATATCGAACCCTGAGAACTTAACGTTGTCCAAAGAATTGCAACGGGTGGTGTTCAGTGCAATCGAAGCTTTACCTGAAGATTTAAAAACCGCAATGACATTACGAGAGCTCGATGGCTTGAGTTATGAAGAAATTGCAGAAGTGATGGATTGCCCGGTAGGAACGGTACGATCGCGTATCTTCCGTGCTCGTGAGGCGGTGGAAAAGAAAATCAGACCTCTTTTGCAACGCTAGTACAAGTAATAACTATGGTGAAAATAATGGCTGACAAAGAAAAACTTTCAGCTCTCATGGATGGAGAATTGGTCGATAAGGCTTTAATTCAAGAGTTAGAGCAAGACCAAGAGAGCCGTGATGCTTGGCAGAACTATCACCTGATTGGTGATGTGATGCGAGGCGAAGCGCCAGCAAAACCTGAGTGGAATATTGCTGAAAGCGTGGCGTTAGCGTTAGAAGATGAACCTGCACACCGTGCGTTTGATTCGCACAGTGCAAATGTTATCTCAATTGCGGATACGCCAAAAGAGTCGCAACCAGAACCGCAAAAAGCAAAACGTCAGTTGCCAGGTTGGTTGACGCAGTTTGGTCAAGTTGCTGTTGCTGCATGTGTATCGCTTGTTGTTATTTTAGGTGTACAGCAGTACGGTGGTAGCGATTCAATGTCGCCGCAAACAGATCAATTACCTGTATTGCAGACGGTTCCGTTTGCTGGCAGCGCAGAACCAGTGAGTTTGACTCGTGAGTCTGTAGAACGTTCTGTAGGCGAGGCAAATATGCAAGAGCAGCGCAAGCGTGTTCATGCTATGCTGCGAGACTACGAATTGCAGTTACGAATTAACAGTGATGCATCTCAACAAGATGCAAATCTGAATCCGGATATTGAATGAAAAAATTTCTGATCAGCGCTTGCGCTCTGTTCAGTATGATGTCTTCTCAAGCCTTTGCTGGTGATAAGCCAGCGGAGGCTTTATTGCATCAAATGAGCGAGGCGAGTAAGAATTTAAGTTACGAACTCTCTTATATCCTTATCAAAAAGAACAGCATTGAGCCGTTGCTGTATCGTCATGCCACGCATGGTGACGATCAATATGCTCATCTTGTCTACTTAAGTGGCCCTGTGCGTGAAGTGATTCGTCGCGGAACTGAAGTAAGTTATATCGAAACGGGTTTAGAACCATTCACCATCGAGTCAGGTAAAATGGTCGCTCCGACTATGCCTATGCTCAACACCAATATCGATGAGCTAAACTTGTATTACGACTACGTAAAAGTGGGTAGAGCTCGTGAAGCTGGTGTGGCAACACAAGTGCTGCGTATTGTTCCTAAAGACGGTCTGCGCTATTCATACGTACTATGGATCGATGAGAAGAGTAAATTGCCGTTACGTGCCGACCTTGTGGACCGCGATGGTGAGATGCTTGAACAATATCGCACTATTTCTTACACGGTAAACCCAAAAATCGCAGAGTTAATGAGTGGCCTGCAAGATGTTCAATTACCTGCTGTTCTCACCATGCCAAAAGGCGATATTGGGACCAGTAATTGGCAGGTTGGTTGGATCCCTGAGGGTTTCGAGCCGAACGAGCTCAACCGCTATCGTATGGCCGTTACTAACCAAATGGTGGAGAGCCAGCTGTATTCTGATGGTCTGTTTAGCTTCTCTGTTTACGTAGCAAACAAGGATGAGCATTCGTTAAAAGGGCAGTTGGTTCGCCAAGGCAGAAGAACGCTACACAGTTTTGTGAGTGGTCAACATGAAATCTCTGTTGTAGGAGACATTCCACCGACCACAGCACAGCGTATCGCCCAATCTGTCACATTTAATGTAACAAAGAGTAAATAACAATGATGACCGCGTTGGCTACCGTGACAGACGTGCATCGTCGCGGCAAGCAATACGAAATTGATTTAAGTTGCGAACAGCAGACCAGTTGCAGTAGTTGCTCTTCACAGAAAAGCTGTGGAACGGGCGTTGTTACTAAAGCCATTGGTAACAAGAGTTTATCTTGGCACCTGCGCACGGATAAATCGGTGAAAATAGGTCAAGTCGTCGAGATTGGTTTTCCTGAGTCGAGCCTAATAAAATCAGCAATGGCGGTTTATTTACTGCCATTGTTTGGTTTGATTATCGGTGCGATGTTTGGTCACTTCCTATTAGCGCCGCTGACAGCCGGCGGGGAAGGCATCATCATATTGGCATCGGTATTGTTTGCCGCTGGTGGAATGTGGATCGCAAAACGTGTTTCTCGTCCGTTAGAAGATGAATCTAAGCGCCAAGTTACCCTCGTTCGGGTACTTGGAGAGCCAATCCAGTAAGTGCTGTCCCCTCCACTAAAGGTTATTTGGGTATGTACTTTAAATTACGTGCGCCCGTTAACGAAATTCGGTAGAATCTGCCAACTTGATTGAAATGCCGTCAGTAGATGGCGTTTCTTACTGTCCCTATTTGTAAAGAGTTAGTCACCCTAAATCTATGAAGCACATTCGTAACTTTTCGATTATCGCCCACATCGACCATGGTAAGTCGACCCTATCAGACCGTCTAATCCAAGTTTGTGGCGGGTTAACCGATCGTGAAATGGCCGCACAGGTTCTGGATTCTATGGATCTTGAACGTGAGCGTGGCATCACCATCAAATCTCAGAGTGTGACGCTAAACTACACCGCTAAAGACGGTGAGACGTATCAGCTGAACTTCATCGATACTCCGGGGCACGTTGACTTTGCATATGAAGTATCACGTTCTCTAGCGGCTTGTGAAGGTGCGCTATTGGTTGTGGATGCGGGTCAAGGTGTTGAGGCTCAAACACTGGCTAACTGTTACACCGCGATCGAAATGGATCTAGAGGTTGTGCCAATCTTAAACAAGATTGACCTACCTGCAGCCGATCCTGAGCGTGTAGCGGAAGAAATTGAAGAAATCGTTGGTATCGATGCAATGGAAGCAACCCGCTGTTCTGCGAAGACAGGCATCGGTGTTGATGACGTTCTAGAGAACATTGTGTCAGCGATTCCAGCACCGGAAGGTGATCCAGATGCGCCACTACAAGCGCTGATCATTGACTCATGGTTTGATAACTACCTTGGCGTTGTTTCTCTAGTGCGTATTAAAAACGGCGAACTGAAGAAGAACGATAAGATCAAAGTGATGAGTACGGGCCAAGTTTGGGGTGTAGACCGCCTTGGTATCTTTACGCCAAAACAAGTGGATACCGATACCCTTCGTACTGGTGAGGTAGGTTGGGTTGTTTGTGGTATCAAAGACATTCTTGGTGCCCCTGTTGGTGATACGCTGACTCTAGCGAAGAATGGTTGTGATAAACCGCTACCTGGCTTTAAGAAAGTTAAACCTCAGGTTTACGCAGGTCTGTTCCCTGTATCTTCTGACGATTACGAGAACTTCCGTGACGCACTAGGCAAACTAAGCCTTAACGACGCATCGCTATTCTACGAGCCAGAAAACTCTGCGGCACTTGGCTTTGGTTTCCGTTGTGGTTTCCTTGGCATGTTGCACATGGAAATCATCCAAGAGCGTCTAGAGCGTGAATACGACTTGGATCTTATTACCACAGCACCAACGGTAGTTTACGAAGTTGAGAAGACGGATGGCGATCTGCTGTATGTTGATAGCCCAGCAAAACTACCAGCGATCAATGATATTGAAGAAATTCGTGAACCGATTGCGCGTTGTAATATCCTTGTGCCTTCAGAGTACCTCGGTAACGTAATCACCCTGTGTGTTGAAAAGCGAGGCAGTCAAGTTGATATGGTTTACCACGGTAACCAAGTCGCTGTGACTTACGATATTCCAATGGCTGAAGTGGTACTGGATTTCTTCGATCGTCTGAAATCAACATCACGCGGTTACGCATCTTTGGATTACAACTTCCAGCGTTTTGAAGCTTCGAACATGGTACGTGTAGACGTTCTTCTTAACGGTGACACTGTTGATGCATTGGCGATGATCACACACAAAGATCAGTCTCAGACTCGCGGTCGTCAGTTGGTAGAGAAGATGAAAGAATTCATCCCTCGCCAAATGTTTGATATCGCAATCCAAGCGGCAATTGGTAACCACATTATCGCTCGTTCAACGGTAAAACAGTTGCGTAAGAACGTTATTGCGAAATGTTACGGCGGTGACGTAAGTCGTAAGAAGAAACTTCTGAAGAAACAGAAAGAAGGTAAGAAACGCATGAAGCAGATCGGTAACGTTGAGCTGCCTCAAGAAGCGTTCCTAGCCATCCTTCACGTAGGTAAAGACTAAAGTTGAACTTTGTCTCACACTTGTCGGTCTTAAGACGTTAGATATTAAAATAAGTGAAAGGGTTTCGGCTCTTTCACTTTCGTATTTTTAGATAAGGGAATTTAATGGCGAATACATTCTCACTGATGTTGGTTATTGCGACTTTGGTAACTGGCGTGGTTTGGCTATTGGAAAAGCTGGTTTTCGCGAAAAAGCGTCAGGAAAAACTGGCTGAGATTCAAGCTCAGACGTCTAATGGTTTGGATGCAGTGACCTTGCAAAAAGTTGAGCGTCAGCCTTGGTGGGTTGAAAATAGCGTCTCTATTTTCCCTGTGATCGCGTTCGTTTTAGTATTACGTTCTTTTATCTACGAACCATTTCAAATCCCATCAGGCTCAATGATGCCTACCTTGCTGGTTGGCGATTTCATTTTAGTTGAGAAGTACGCGTACGGTCTAAAAGACCCAGTATGGCGTACTCAGCTAGTGGAAACTGGTAAGCCTGAGCGTGGTGATATCGTGGTATTCAAATACCCACCACAACCAAGTGTGGACTACATTAAGCGTGTAGTTGGTTTACCTGGTGATATCGTGCGTTATTCAAGTGATAAGCAGCTTTGCGTGCAAAGCCAAGGCGAATCGGCGTGTAAGCCAGTTAAACTGAGCAATGTTGAAGAAAGTCAGTTTAGCTCGAACGGTATTCCAATGATCCAACTGGATGAAAAATTGGGTAACGTTGAGCACAATATTTTGGTTAACCCTCTTGTGCGTAACCGCGTGGAGCAATATTTCCCACGCAGCGGCACGACAGAGTGGGTTGTACCACAAGGTCAGTATTTTGTGATGGGTGATAACCGTGACAACAGTGCTGACAGCCGTTACTGGGGCTTTGTTCCAGAAGCAAACTTAGTCGGTAAAGCTGTCGCGATCTGGATCAGCTTCGAGTTTGATCGTGGCGCAGATAGTGTTCTACCTTCATGGATTCCAACTGGTGTGCGTTTTAACCGCATCGGTGGCATTCACTAACCATTCAAATATCGAGAGAGTATGAATTCTCCAATTGATAAACTAGAGAGAAAGCTCGGCTACCAGTTTCAAGATGCCGGGCTTATCAATTTGGCGCTGACGCACCGCAGCGCCAACAGTAAGCACAATGAACGTCTTGAGTTTCTGGGCGATTCAATTTTAAGTTTTGTCATCGCTGATGATCTGTACCATCGTTTCCCAAAAGTGAACGAAGGTGACATGAGCCGCATGCGTGCTACTTTGGTTCGCGGACATACATTGGCGGAACTGGGTCGTGAATTCGATCTAGGAGATTATTTAAAATTAGGTCCAGGTGAATTGAAGAGTGGCGGTTTTCGCCGAGACTCTATTTTAGCCGATGCGGTTGAAGCCATTATTGGCGCAATTTACCTAGACAGTGATCTTGAAGTTGTGCGAGGCATTGTACTGAGTTGGTATCAGTCACGCCTTGAAGCCATTAAACCAGGCGTTTCACAAAAAGATCCGAAAACTCGCCTACAAGAGTTCCTACAAGGCAGAAGAAAACCGCTGCCTGTCTACACAGTGACTAATATTAAAGGTGAAGCGCACAACCAAGAGTTCACGGTTGAGTGCGAAGTAGCAGGTGTGGATAAGCCTGTAATCGGTAAAGGCACCAGCCGCCGCAAGGCAGAACAAGCGGCTGCTGAAACAGCACTTGAGCAATTAACAAATGGCTGATAACGAATTCGATATCGATGCGTTTTTCGCATCACAGGGTGAGCCAAGCTCGCCAGAAAACCAACACTGTGGCTTTATTGCGATTGTTGGTCGCCCAAACGTAGGTAAGTCGACACTTCTGAACAAAATCTTGGGTCAGAAGATTTCGATCACCTCACGTAAGCCGCAAACAACACGCCACCGCATTATGGGTGTGGACACGGATGGCGATTACCAAGCGATTTACGTCGACACGCCAGGACTTCACATTGAAGAAAAGCGTGCGATTAACCGCCTGATGAACCGTGCGGCTAACTCATCTCTAAGTGATGTAAACCTAGTGTTCTTCTTAGTCGATGGTACGCATTGGACCAAAGACGATGAGATGGTGCTAACTAAGCTTCAAAAATCGAACTTCCCAGTTGTGCTTTGTGTCAATAAAGTCGACAACGTACAAGATCGTAACGAGGTGATGCTACACATGGCTGAGATGTCGAAGAAGATGGACTTCGTGGACGTTGTGCCAATCTCTGCCAAGCAAGGTAAGAACATTGACGTACTGCGTAAGCACGTGCGTAATCACTTACCTAAAGCAACGCATCACTTCCCAGAAGAATACGTGACTGACCGTTCTCAGCGTTTTATGGCGTCTGAGATTGTGCGTGAAAAGCTGATGCGCTTTACTGGTGAAGAGCTGCCATACTCAGTAACGGTTGAGATTGAACGTTTTGATTACAACCCAGAAACCGACGGTTTCCACATCAATGCCTTGATTCTTGTTGAGCGTAATGGCCAGAAGAAAATGGTGATTGGCAAAGGCGGCGAGAAGATTAAGACCATTGGTCGCGAAGCGCGTTTAGATATGGAAGAATTGTTCGGTCGTAAGGTTTACCTAGAAACCTGGGTAAAAGTGAAATCTGGCTGGGCAGACGACGAACGAGCGTTGCGATCGTTGGGTTATATAGACGATTTATAATCTTGGCTGCGAAGGTGCTTCGCTCCAACATCGATGAAAAATCAGTATCGATTAAAATAAGGAGCCGCTCGGCTCCTTATTTTTTATTTCACACTTTTTAGGCACAATGACTTAGATGAGTAATCTGTCTTCCGAAGGTTTACAGCGCTGTTTTGTATTGCACCGACGCCCTTACAGTGAATCGAGCTTAATCCTTGATGTATTTAGTGAGGAATATGGCCGAATGACTTTAATGGCCAAAGGCGCGCGCAGTAAGCGTTCGAACTTAAAAGGCGCATTGCAACCTTTTACCCCGCTATTACTTAAATGGTCGGGGAAAGGCTCAATGAAAACTTTGCGTCAAGCCGAGCCGATAAGTCTAGGCTTGCCGTTAACGGGCATTAATCTCTACTCAGCCATGTACGTCAATGAACTGATTGGCCGTATTTTGATGGCTGAAGTGCCGATGCCAGCACTATTTCATGATTATTTGCATGCGTTAACCGAGTTGGCGCACAACGAGAACCCTGAGCCTGCACTGCGTCGTTTTGAGTTAGCCTTGCTGTCTGCGATGGGGTATGGCGTGGATTTTTTGCATTGTGCAGGTACCGGCGAGCCCGTCGACCCAGAAATGACCTATCGTTACCGGGAACAGAAAGGGTTTATTGCTTCGGTTAGGCGCGATAACCTCACGTTTTTAGGGAATGAACTGATTGCTATCAGTGAGCGGCGGTTCGTCACTAAAGAGCAGCTAAAAGCGGCAAAACGCTTTACACGTATAGCCTTAAAGCCGTATCTTGGCGGCAAACCTTTAAAAAGTCGTGAATTTTTCATTCAGACCCCCAGAGCACGGAGTAACGGAAAATGAGCTCAATTTATTTAGGCGTCAATATCGACCATATTGCCACTCTACGTAATGCACGTGGTACAAAATACCCAGATCCTGTTCACGCTGCTGAAATTGCTGAGCGTGCAGGCGCGGACGGTATCACTATCCACTTACGTGAAGACCGTCGCCATATTTTGGATCGTGATGTACGTATTCTGCGTGAAACCATTCAAACGCGTATGAATCTAGAGATGGCAGTGACGGACGAAATGGTTGAGATTGCGCTGCAAACTAAACCAGAGTTTGTGTGTCTAGTGCCTGAAAAGCGTGAAGAACTGACGACGGAAGGTGGCTTAGATGTAGTAGGACAGCTTGAAAAAATTAAAGCTGCGACGAAAAAGCTGACAGATGCCGGCATTAAAGTTTCGCTCTTTATTGATGCTGACCGTCAACAGATTGAAGCTGCGAAAAAGTGTGGTGCTCCGTTTATTGAGCTACATACTGGCCATTATGCAGATGCGACGACAGAAGACGAACAACAAGCTGAACTGAAGAAGATTGCCGCTGGTGCGAGTTATGCACATGATCTAGGTATTATTGTTAATGCCGGGCATGGCCTGACTTATCACAATGTCGCACCAATTGCTGCATTACCAGAAATTTACGAACTCAACATTGGTCACTCAATCATTGGTCGCGCAGTATTTGATGGTTTAAATAAAGCGGTTGCTGACATGAAAGCACTGATGATTGAGGCTCGCCAGTCATAGGGCTATCTAGATGGCGATTATAGGGTTAGGGACCGACATTGCAGAAATTGAGCGTATTGAAAAAGCGTTAGCTCGTAGTGGTGAACCTTTTGCTCAGCGGATTCTTTCAGAAGAAGAAATGGCCAAATTCTCACAGCTTAAGCTGCAAGGTCGTTATCTTGCTAAGCGCTTTGCTGTTAAAGAAGCTGCCTCAAAAGCATTGGGGACAGGGATCGCAAAAGGGGTCACGTTTCACGACTTTTCCATCTCGAACGATGAGCTTGGAAAACCAGTACTCGCATTGACGGGCACAGCCAAGCAAATAGCGGATGCGATGGGTGTTAACCACATTCACCTGTCCATTTCCGATGAGCGTCATTACGCTGTGGCGACGGTCATTTTTGAATCCTAGCTTGTAAGTCTTAAACAAAATACTAAAAAGCCAGAGCATTTGCTCTGGCTTTTGTTTCTCTTCAATAGATCACTGTTCAAGGTATAACTTTGCGGTTGTTGTTACTTTAATCATTTCATCTTGCAGCTCGAACATTTCAGGCTCAACCTCCTCAAGACTGACCCCTGAGCGCAGTGCTTGCTCAAGCGTCGCACAGAGTGATTTCAGCCTTGGAACGCCACAATATGAACTACTGCCGTGCAGCTTATGGATGACATGAATTAGGTCGTCACGAGAGATATCTTCTTGCTCCAGAGCTTGGTCAACGACTGCTTCTACTTCAGGGATGAACTCAATCAACATGCGCAGCATATCTTTGGCGAGATCCTCTTTATTCGCGCTCTGTTTCAAGGCTGCTTGCCAATCAATAATCACATCCTGCTGAGGCGAAGAAACGGATTGTGGTGCGCTTCCTTCAGGTTCATCAACGTATGAAGGGGCGACTTTGCCAATGCTCTCTGTACAAGCATTTGGGTTCCAGTGAACCAAAACCTGTTGCAGCACATGCTCTTCAATAGGTTTGGTCAAGTAGTCATCCATTCCTGCTGAGAGCAAGCGGTCTCGTTCCCCTGCCATGGCATGCGCCGTTACCGCAATCACTGGCGTGTCTTTATTTAGCTCCAACTCTTTAATGTGCTTACAAGCGGTCACACCATCCATTTGTGGCATTTGGATATCCATGAAGATTAAATCGTACTTTTTCTCTGTCGCCAGGTTCACCGCTTGCTGGCCATTGCTACAGGCGGTGACGGTTTCTACTCGTTCGCGGAGCAGTGCAGAGATCAGCTTCAAGTTTGCAGGGTTGTCATCCACTGCTAGTACAGTGAGAGGTAAACGGTCCCCTTCGCTTGGCGTAATTGGAGCGCTTAATACAGGTGGCGATTCTACATGTTCGCTAATCAGGCTTTGTAGCAATTTACGGCGAGACAATGGCTTGGTCAGGCACTGGACATGATGCTCTGTCATTATTTGGTCCGCAAGCGCCAATTCGGTACTCGGTGTCCCTAGGAGAACACTCGGAGCCATGCGTTTTGCTTGTTCTATCCAAGGTGTAATAACTTCCGCATCGTGAGTCTGGTTGGCCGCTAAATTCAACAGTACATAATCATATTGTTCTTCGTTGTTTGGTAGCGAAGAGCGGTAGGTTACTAAAATACCCTCCTGACTTAGAATCTGTTGGGTTACGGATGCGGCTTGCATGTTTGGTTCAATCAGCAGTAACTGCTTCCCAGTCAGAAGTTCCACTTCAATCAGTTCGCTCATTGGCATCTCGGTTGAGTGCAAGCGCACCGTAAACCAGAAGGTTGAACCTTGGTGTAGACGGCTGGTTAAACTGATTTCGCCGCCCATCTGGCTCACCAGTTTCTGAGTGATAACCAGACCAAGACCAGTACCGCCGTAACGACGTGAAATACTTGCATCTGCTTGGCTAAAGGCTTGGAACAACTGCGCTTGCTGACGCTCAGAGATACCAATACCTGTATCACGCACCATGAATTGCAGTTCGACGGAGTCTCCTGATTGAGAGCGCATTTCTACGCTAACATCAATGTTGCCTCGCTCGGTAAATTTGATTGAGTTACCGACTAAGTTCGTCAAAATTTGCTGGATACGTAGTGGATCCCCAACTAAACCTGGTGGAATTTTAGGGTCCACTTTTAGGGTAATTTCTAACCCTTTCTCATGTGCACTTGTGGCTTGTAGGTTAATTACCTCTTCTAAACTTTCTCGGAAATCAAAAGGAATGTTTTCCAGCGCCAGCTTACCCGCTTCAAGTTTCGAGAAGTCGAGAATGTCATTGATGATATTCAGCAAGTTGTTCGCCGATTTCTCAATCGTCTGTAGGTAATCCGTTTGGCTGTTAGAAAGCTGCGTTTTAAGCATTTGACGAGTAAAGCCAATCACCCCATTGAGCGGAGTACGCAGCTCGTGCGACATGTTCGCCAAGAACTCTGACTTAACCCTGGCCGCTTCTTGCGCGCGTTTCTTCGCGATATCCAGCTCAACGTTCTGAATTTCTAGCTGCTCAAGCGTTTCACGTAAGTCGGACGTGGCTTGGTCTATACTGTGCTGCATCTCCACGTGATATTCTGATAACGATACCGCCATGGCGTTGATGCCATTTTTTAGCTGGTCTAACTCACCGTGCATTTTGCCTTCGATACGCACATCAAGATGACCGCGGCGAATGCGGTCAACGACATTCTTCATGTGGGTGATAGGTTGGGTCACATCGTGCATTAGACGTGAAGCAAACACACTTGCTAAGCCAAGACCGAGAACCAGAACTAAAAAAGCAGAGAAGACTTCTTGATACTGTTGCAGCCTCAAGGAGGAGAGATCTAACTCGACGGCGATGTAACCAATCGCTTTTGTGCCTTGGCTTTCGTTCGACAACTCCGCTAAGTAGTGACCTTCTGACAAAATGGGGACACGCAATATCAGTGAGTTTTCGTAGATTTCCGAATTACCCAGTTGCGGGATCGGTTTATCTTTGGGAAACATCAAGGCTTCAAAATTAGGATGAAAGTTAGAGGTCACAAAGAGCTCATGATGTTCATCAAATACCGCGATACTACGAACCAGTTTGGAGTTTTTGCGGTGCGCGTAGCTTATCAAGCGACGTACCGCCTCTCGGCTTTCTGATAGTAGATGAGTTTCACTGGCAATCGCCAGCGGCTCAATAATGCTGTTACCAGTGGTGATAACTTGTTTCTCAAGGTCTTGGTAGCGGTTAAATGAGAAAAAGCCGCTCAGTAATAAACCAATAATGAGAGTGGGAGCGAGAGTTAGTGTAATTACACGTGCTCGTAAGCCATATCTGGTCATGTTATCTAATTACATCGGAGTCTGGATATGGGAAAATAACGCATTATTTCTCAAGCGCACGATAAAGCCTTGAGCAAAGAAGTGACGTCACCGAATAAACGGTAAGCATAATCAAGTCACTCGAATCACACAACGGCTGCAATCAAGAATAGTGAAGCCGAAGAGCAATTACACATAAATCAGGCATAGAGCATGGCACGCATCTTTCAACCGAAAAAGAAAACCCAACTCAATACTCGGCACCAAGCAGTGCAATTAGAGCGTTTAGATCACCACGGCGCAGGCATTGCTTACCTCAAAAAGAAGCCATTGTTTATCGATGGAGCACTGCCGGGTGAGGAGGTGGTCACTCAATTGGTGGAAGAAAAGAGCAAATACGCTCGCGGTAAGTTGATTAAAATCCTTAAGCCGAGTGAAGCTCGTGTGGAGCCATTTTGCCCACATTATCATGAGTGCGGTGGCTGTGATTTGCAGCATCTAGATTATGACCAACAATTGACGTACAAACAGCAAACGTTGCGTCAGCTAATGCGAAAATTTTCAGGCAGTGACATTGAACTAGATGCCCCGTTATTGGGATATTCGCAGGCCTACCGTCGCCGTGCGAGAGTGAGCTTGTTTGTTGATAAAAAAACACGTCAGCTACATTTTGGTTTCCGTAAAAAGCAGAGTAAGCAAATTGCGCAAGTGACCGATTGCCCAGTGCTGGCACCGGAACTGAATGTTTTGCTGCCAGAGATTTACTCAGCCCTAAAAGCGTTCAAAAAGCCGGAACAATTGGGTCATGTAGAGCTGGTACTTGGTGATAATGGGCCGTGTATTACGCTGCGCCACTTGAGCGCTCTGACAACGAGTGAAACTCAATCTCTAACGGAGTTGGCAAAACGTCATGGCGCATCGTTGTACTTAATGCCATCGACAGAACAATTAGACCTTATCGAAGGCGATATGCCTTTTTATCAAGAAGTTGGAGTAAAAATCCCTTTTGCACCAAATAACTTTATTCAAGTAAACCAAGGTGTAAACCAACAAATGGTCAAACAAGCGGTTGAGTGGTTAGACCCACAAAAGAGTGACCGAGTGTTAGATTTGTTCTGTGGTTTAGGCAACTTTAGTTTACCAGTTGCGAAATTAGCTAAGTACGTGGTTGGAGTAGAGGGTGTTGCAGAGATGGTAGAAAAAGCCACAAACAATGCATCTTTGAACCAAATCAATAACGCGCAATTTTATCACGCTAACCTTGAGCAAGATTTTGAAGGCCAAGCGTGGGCCGCAGAGCGGTTTGATAAAGTATTATTAGACCCGGCACGCGCGGGAGCGAGTGGGATCATCGATCAAGTTTCTGAGCTTGGCGCACAGCGTGTAGTTTATGTTTCTTGTAATCCTGCTACCCTTGCTAGGGATAGTCAAAGCTTGATAGAGCAAGGCTATAAATTAACTAAATTAGGTATGCTGGACATGTTCCCTCATACCAGTCATCTAGAATCGATGGCATTGTTTGAAAAGTCCTAACTTTAGGACTTTGACCCCTTATTTGTGGTGGGTGGTCATAAAGCCAGCGTGTACGCGCGGTAAAAAGAACTAACCTGGACGGTGTTAGTCAAACCACACGAATATAATAATTAGGATGATGAGATGGTTGCGGTAAGAAGCGCGCATTTAAACCAAGATGAACAGTTTGAACTCGAAAACTGGGTGGCTAGCCTAGGACAAGAGAAAAACACAGCCTCACGCTTAATCGAAGTATATCGAGATTGCCAGACGGTATTAGCTGATAACGAGCAAGCGGAGCTGTTGTTGTGGCGTGGACGAGAAATGATCGAAATTTTGATCACCTTGTCTATGGATCAAGCCACTTTAGTGGCTGCTCAACTGTTTCCTTTGGTTTCAAGTGGTGCTTTTAACAGAGAAATTCTGGAAGAGAAATACAGCAAAGAAATCATAAAATTAATCGACGGCGTTGAAGAAATGGCTGCTATTGGCCAACTCAACGTCAACATGGAAGGCAGTGCAGCGTCATCTCAGGTAGACAACGTACGCCGCATGCTGCTTGCCATGGTGGATGACTTCCGCTGCGTAGTTATCAAGCTCGCGGAACGAATTTGTAACCTTATTGAAGTTAAAAAAGCGCCAGATGAAGTTCGACGTGCGGCGGCAAAAGAGTGTGCCAACATCTATGCGCCGCTAGCAAACCGATTAGGCATCGGTCAGCTGAAATGGGAAATTGAAGATTACGCTTTCCGCTACCAACAACCGGAAACTTACAAACAAATTGCCAAACAGCTTTCTGAGCGACGCATCGTTCGTGAACAGTACATCAAAGACTTTGTTGAAGACCTCACGCACGAAATGGAAGTGTCGGGCATCAATGCCGAAGTGAGTGGTCGACCTAAGCACATCTACAGCATTTGGCGAAAAATGCAGAAAAAGAGTTTGGCCTTTGATGAGCTGTTTGATGTGCGAGCAGTGCGTATCATCGCGGACAAACTGCAAGATTGTTACGCGGCTTTAGGCGTAGTTCACACCAAATACAAGCACCTACCGAGCGAGTTTGATGACTACGTTGCTAACCCTAAACCAAACGGTTATCAATCGATCCATACAGTAATTCTAGGGCCAGAAGGCAAAACCATCGAGATCCAGATTCGTACCAAGCAAATGCATGAAGAGTCGGAACTGGGTGTTGCAGCGCACTGGAAATATAAAGAAGGGGCAAGCAGCCGAAGCGGTTATGATGAGAAGATCACGTGGCTGCGTAAGCTACTGGATTGGCAAGAAGAAATGTCTGACTCTGGCGAAATGCTCGATGAGTTACGTAGCCAAGTCTTTGATGACCGTGTTTATGCCTTTACACCACGTGGTGATGTTGTCGATTTGCCAATGGGGGCAACGCCGCTAGATTTTGCCTATCACATTCACTCCGAAGTGGGACACCGTTGTATCGGTGCCAAAGTCGGAGGTCGTATTGTGCCGTTCACGCATAAATTACATATGGGTGACCAAGTCGAGATTATCACTCAGAAAGAACCTAACCCATCACGTGACTGGTTAAACCCATCATTAGGCTTCGTTCATTCTGGTCGTGCGCGTGCCAAAATTAACGCCTGGTTCCGAAAACAAAGCCGTGAGAAGAACCTTGAAGCAGGTCGTGAAATCCTTGAGCATGAGTTAGCCAAGATTGGCGCAACGTTAAAAGATGCAGAGCATTACGCCCTCAAGCGGTTTAACGTCAAAACACCAGATGAATTGTATGTTGGTGTAGGTAGCGGTGATTTGCGCATCAACCAAATCATTAACCATATTAACGCGTTAGTTAACAAGCCAACGGCAGAGGAAGAAGACCAGCAAGCACTGGAAAAACTGCAAGAAGCTGAGCATAAATCACCCGCGCAAAGCCGACCGAAAAAAGACGCAGTTGTAGTAGAAGGCGTCGATAACCTAATGACACATCTAGCACGTTGCTGTCAGCCAATTCCAGGTGACGATATCTCTGGTTACATAACGCAAGGTCGTGGGATTTCAGTACACCGTAGTGACTGTGAACAGCTAGAAGAACTGCGCCATCATGCGCCAGAGCGCATCATCGATACAGTCTGGGGCAGCGGCTTTGTGGGGTCATACATCCTCACCGTGCGTGTTGAAGCGATGGAGCGAGGTGGTCTACTCAAAGACATTACGACACTGTTCGCCAATGAAAAGATCAAAGTGACCAGTATGAAGAACCGAGTCGACTACAGACGTCAACTTGCCATCATGGACTTTGACCTAGAAGTCACCAATATTGAGGTGCTTTCGCGGGTTTCGAAACGTGTGGAACAGATCAAGGATGTCATGACGGTGAAACGCCTCGGCTAAAACTCTCGTCATAGTTATCGTTGTAGCGTTGTTGACTGCACGCACTCGCTCCATCACATGGTGAACCATGCTCAGGAGTCTCGTTTGTTTGTCGCCTAGCTACAACTTCAACTATTTACAGGGTTACACTTGCGTCATATTTGGCTTTTTATCTGCGTTAGCTGCACTTATTCCGACGTGCCGGCTCAGGGGCATCACATAGTAGGCTATGCTCAGGAGTCGCGAAAACTTGTTGCCTTGTCAAAGTAACAATTACTTAGTGAAAGCTGCTGAGAAAATATAATGTAGAAGGTGAGTGGTTTTGGCTGCTCACCTTTTTCTTTAATAGAAAGGTTTAAAGGAACAAAAAATGAGTCATCCAATTGAACAGTTAGAACAAATCATGGCGAAGCTGCGTGACCCCGAAAACGGTTGCCCTTGGGACTTAAAACAAACCTTTGACACCATCGTTCCGCATACAATAGAAGAAACCTACGAGGTGGTGGACGCGATTCAAAATCGAGATTGGCTCAATCTAAAAGAAGAGCTAGGGGATTTGTTGTTTCAGGTGATTTTTTACAGTCAGCTAGCGAAAGAGCAAGAGCTGTTCGACTTTTCGGATGTCGTCGAAACCGTGAACGAAAAACTGACTCGTCGCCACCCGCATGTTTTTTCAGATGTTGAGTTTGAATCTGACGAGGAAATTAACGCGAACTGGGAAGCGGAAAAAGCAAAAGAAAAAGCCCTAGTAGGCAAAGCGGAAGAAAGTATCCTAGACTCAATACCAAACTCTTTACCGGCACTTTCTCGTGCTACAAAAATTCAGAAAAAATGTGCAAAATTTGGGTTTGATTGGGATTCACTTGGCCCGGTTGTCGATAAAGTACGAGAAGAAATTGACGAAGTCATGGAAGAGGCACTGCAAGTTCAGCCCGATGAAGAGAAAGTTGAGTTGGAGCTCGGTGATTTGCTATTTGCGACTGTCAATTTGGCTCGCCACCTTGATAAAAACCCAGAAGTCGCGCTAGGAAAAGCAAACGTAAAGTTTGCGCGACGTTTTAAACAAGTTGAAGGCAAGGTCCAGCAGTCAGGCAAAGTACTTACAGATTGTTCTTTATCAGAACTTGACCATTTTTGGGATGAAGTAAAACAAGAAGAATCGAGGCAGAGGTAAACTGGCAGAATACATAATATAAGGTCAGCTTGTTTGGTTACACGAAAACGGACTTTGGTTTGTCTTTGCTCACTTTGATTTGAAGCAAAAAATAAAAAATTACGGTGTGATAGATTTCACGTTGTGGCGGTAAGGAGCTTCTGGTATATTTATCTCCCGTCCAGAAGCACTCCATTTCCCTCATTCAACCAATTTCAGGTTAAACATGACGACAAATTACATTTTTGTTACTGGCGGGGTTGTATCCTCTCTAGGTAAAGGTATTGCAGCAGCATCTCTTGCGGCTATTCTAGAAGCTCGTGGTCTTAAAGTGACTATGATGAAGCTTGACCCTTACATCAACGTTGACCCGGGCACAATGAGCCCTACTCAGCACGGTGAAGTGTTCGTTACAGAAGATGGCGCAGAGACTGACCTTGACCTTGGTCACTACGAGCGTTTCATCCGTACCAAGATGACCAAGCGTAACAACTTCACTGCAGGTCGTGTTTATGCCGACGTACTTCGTAAAGAACGTCGTGGTGACTACCTAGGCGCAACTATTCAAGTTATCCCTCATATCACTAACGCGATCAAAGATCGCGTTATTGCAGGTTCTGAAGGCCATGATGTGGCTATCGTTGAAGTTGGCGGTACTGTTGGTGATATCGAATCACTACCATTTATGGAAGCGATTCGTCAGCTAGCTGTTGAGCTAGGCCGTGAGCGCGCAATGTTCATGCACCTAACACTTGTTCCTTACCTAGCGGCAGCGGGCGAAGTGAAAACTAAGCCGACGCAACACTCTGTAAAAGAACTTCTATCTATCGGTATTCAGCCAGACATCCTAGTTTGCCGTAGCGATCGCGTTATTCCTGCGAATGAGCGTAAAAAAATCGCACTGTTCTGTAATGTTCCAGAAAAAGCAGTAATTTCAATGAAGGATGTAGACTCTATCTACAAGATCCCTCAGTTGATTAAATCTCAAGGGCTAGATGACCTTGTGTGTGCTCGCTTTGGTATTACTGCTCCTGAAGCAGACCTTTCTGAATGGGAACAGGTTATCTACGAAGAAGCAAATCCTACTGGTGAAGTAACCATCGGTATGGTTGGTAAATACATTGAATTACCAGATGCATACAAATCTGTGAACGAAGCGCTTAAACACGCTGGCTTGAAAAACCGTCTAAGCGTCACAATTAAGTATGTAGACTCACAAGATATCGAAACAAAAGGCGTTGAACTTCTAGAAGGTTTGGACGCGATCCTAGTACCAGGTGGCTTCGGCGATCGTGGTATTGAAGGCAAGATCCGTGCGGCTCAATATGCACGTGAAAATAACGTGCCTTACCTAGGTATTTGTTTGGGTATGCAAGTTGCACTAATCGAATACGCGCGTAACGTTGCGGGTATGGAAGGTGCACATTCAACAGAATTTAACAAAGAGACTAAGTACCCTGTGGTAGGTTTGATCACAGAGTGGGTAGACGAATCAGGTAGCGTAGAAGAGCGTACTGAAAAGTCTGACCTAGGCGGTACGATGCGTCTTGGTTCACAGCTGTGTCACCTAGAGAAAGGGACTAAAGCTCGTGAACTGTACGGTAGCGCGACGATCCATGAACGTCACCGTCACCGTTACGAAGTGAATAACGTGCTTCGTCCGCAAATCGAAAAAGCAGGCCTAAAAGTATCAGGTCTATCTGCGGACAAGAAGTTAGTGGAAATGATTGAGAACCCAGCTCACCCATGGTTTGTAGCGGCTCAGTTCCACCCAGAATTCACCTCGACTCCTCGCGATGGACATCCATTGTTTGCAGGTTTTGTTAAGGCTGCGGGCCAAAACGCACGCGGCGAATTCGAGAAGTAAAAGGATACGGGCGGCGGCGAAGGTTGTGCTGCTGCCCTTTAAGATTGACATTTATATTTGAAACGAGAGGAAACATTAATGTCTAAGATCGTTAAAGTTCTAGGTCGTGAAATCATCGACTCACGTGGTAACCCAACTGTAGAAGCTGAAGTACACCTAGAAGGCGGTTTCGTAGGTATGGCGGCAGCTCCATCTGGCGCATCTACTGGTTCTCGCGAAGCTCTTGAGCTACGTGACGGTGACAAAGCACGTTTCCTAGGTAAAGGTGTTCTTAAAGCAGTTGAAGCTGTAAACGGCCCAATCGCTGAAGCTCTAGTTGGCAAAGACGCTAAAGACCAAGCTGCAATCGACGCAGTAATGATCGAACTAGACGGCACTGAAAACAAATCTAAATTCGGTGCTAACGCTATCCTAGCTGTTTCTCTAGCAAACGCTAAAGCTGCTGCTGCTGCGAAAGGCATGCCTCTATACGAGCACATCGCTGAGCTAAACGGCACTGCAGGTCAGTTCTCTATGCCTCTACCAATGATGAACATCATCAACGGTGGCGAGCACGCAGACAACAACGTTGACATCCAAGAGTTCATGATCCAACCAGTTGGCGCTAAGACTCTTAAAGAAGGTCTACGTATCGGTGCAGAAGTATTCCACAACCTAGCTAAAGTTCTTAAGTCTAAAGGCTACAGCACTGCAGTTGGTGATGAAGGTGGTTTCGCTCCTAACCTTAAATCTAACGCTGAAGCTCTAGAAGTTATCGCAGAAGCTGTTGCAGCTGCTGGTTATGAACTAGGTAAAGACGTTACTCTAGCTATGGACTGTGCTGCATCTGAGTTCTTCGACAAAGAAGCTGGCATCTACAACATGAAAGGCGAAGGTAAAACTTTCACTTCTGAAGAGTTCAACCACTACCTAGCTGAGCTAGCTAACCAATTCCCAATCGTTTCTATCGAAGACGGTCTAGACGAGTCTGACTGGGATGGCTTCAAGCACCAAACTGAACTACTAGGTGGCAAGCTTCAACTAGTAGGTGACGATCTATTCGTTACTAACACTAAGATCCTTGCTGAAGGTATCGAGAAAGGCGTAGCTAACTCTATCCTTATCAAGTTCAACCAAATCGGTTCTCTAACTGAGACTCTAGCTGCAATCAAGATGGCTAAAGACGCAGGTTACACAGCAGTAATCTCTCACCGTTCTGGCGAAACTGAAGATGCAACTATCGCTGACCTAGCGGTAGGTACAGCTGCAGGTCAAATCAAAACTGGTTCTATGAGCCGTTCTGACCGTGTTGCTAAGTACAACCAGCTAATCCGTATCGAGGAAGCTCTAGGTGAGCGCGCTCCTTTCAACGGTCTTAAAGAAGTTAAAGGTCAAGCTTAATTCTTAATTGAATTAACCGCTTAACTTAAAGCTTTTGAAAACGCCTCGCACTTGCGGGGCGTTTTTTATATGACGGAAGCTCTAAGTGAGCGCGCTCCTCCATGTTTCAAGGAAGTGGTCTCAAAGAAGTTAAAGGTCAGGCTTAATTCTTATTGAGTAAAGTTTCGCTAAATAGCTTTTTGAAACCATCGCTACGGCGGTTTTTTGTATTTATAGGTTTGTATTTTTGGCTCTTACTTTGGTCATGGGTAAGGAGCGCTTCCTATGAGCTTGTTTCATTTTGCTGCTTATTTCTTGTAAGGAGCGTGTGAGTCTCCCTTTCTCCCCTAGAGGCAACCTCGCATTTATGCTATATATGTCACCTTATCTAATTCCTTCCGGTACAGAATGTTAGCAGCGATATGCGAATCTTTGTTATAGCCCTTACGCTACTGTTTGGCTTGCTTCAATACACTCTATGGTTTGGTAAAAACGGAGTGTCTGACTACTACACAGTAAAAGATGAAATTGAAGTTCAGCAACAAGTGAACAGCAAGCTACAAGCTCGCAACAATGAAATGTTCGCTGAGATTGATGACTTAAGGCAAGGTCTTGATGCGATTGAAGAACGTGCGCGTCATGAGCTCGGTTTAGTTAAAGATGGCGAGACTTTTTACCGCATTATAGGTGAGGAAAACCATTAAAATGTTGGATATGAACTCATCGCATATCGCAATTGTGCCAGCTGCGGGTGTGGGTAGCAGAATGAAGGCAGATCGCCCTAAGCAATATTTATTGATCGAAGGTAAAGCGGTACTGGAACATACCGTAGAGAAACTGCTTTCCCACCCAAATATTTCTAAGGTTGTCGTTGCCATTACTGACGGCGACCCATATTACCCAGAATTGTCCATTGCTAAGCACCCAGATGTGATTCGTGTAGCTGGTGGTAAAGAAAGAGCAGACTCTGTGTTATCAGGGCTAAACTATGTCAATGAGCATCTGGAAAGCGAGTGGGTATTAGTCCACGACGCTGCGAGGCCATGTGTATTAACATCCGACATTGACCGTTTGATTGATGTTTGCTGCGCCCACTCAACGGGTGGCATTCTCGCATCTCCTGTGAGAGATACAATGAAGCGAGCAAACGCAGTACAAGATATCGATCATACGGTAGATAGAGAAGCATTGTGGCATGCACTTACTCCACAAATGTTTAAAACTCAGCAGCTTACTCAAGCACTGGCTGACGCATTAGAACAGGGTGTAACCATTACCGATGAAGCCTCGGCTTTGGAATGGTTAGGCGAGAAGCCAGCCTTAGTTCAAGGGAATGCGAACAATATAAAAATCACTCAGCCAGAAGATCTTGCGTTAGCCGAGTTTTATCTAAGCCGTGAGCGCGGCGAATAAAGAAAGGATAGAAAATGATTCGAATTGGTCATGGTTTCGATGTACATAAATTCGGTGGTGAAGGCCCAGTCATTATTGGTGGTGTAGCAATCCCTTATGAGCAAGGTTTGATTGCTCACTCAGATGGCGATGTAGCGTTGCATGCGTTAACGGATGCTCTGCTGGGCGCGATTGCTGCCGGCGATATTGGTCGTCATTTCCCAGATACGGATGATAAATGGAAAGGCGCAAACAGTCGTGAATTACTGAAAGACGTTTACCGTCGAGTTAAAGAGCAAGGCTACCGTCTTGGCAATGCTGATGTAACTATCATGGCACAAGCGCCTAAAATGGCACCACACATTGACGCAATGTGTGCGGCGATAGCCGAAGACCTAGAAACCGACATTAGTAACATTAACGTAAAAGCGACGACGACAGAACGTCTCGGTTTTACTGGACGCAAAGAAGGCATTGCAACGGAAGCCGTTGTACTTCTGTTTAAGCAATAACTAGCAATTTGCTCCTCTAAGCTGTGATATCAGCGGAAACACATCATGTCAGACATTTTATCTTCATTGGCTTACCTAACGGGTAAGCCAGTTGCATCGGCAAAAATTAAAGCGCAGCCAGAGCATTTTCAGGTTCGCGAAGATTTAGGTTTTGCCTTTACGGGCGAAGGCGAGCACTTAATGGTTCGTATCCGTAAAACGGGCGAGAACACCAGCTTCGTTGCTAACGAGTTAGCAAAAGCCTGTGGTGTTAAGTCGAAAGACGTTAGCTGGGCGGGTCTTAAAGACCGTCATGCGGTGACGGAACAGTGGTTAAGTGTCCATTTACCAAAAGGTGAAACGCCAGATTTTTCAGCGTTTTTGGCTCAATACCCAAGTATCGAAATCCTTGCAACAGATCGTCACAATAAAAAACTGCGTCCTGGTGACCTAGTAGGGAACGAGTTCGTGGTTACTTTGTCTGAAGTGACAGATATAGCGGATGTAGAGCAACGTCTTGAAAAAGTGAAACAAGTTGGCGTGCCAAACTACTTTGGTAGTCAGCGTTTTGGTAACGATGGCAACAACCTTGAAGAAGCACGTCGATGGGGACGCGAAAACGTTCGTACCCGCAATCAAAACAAGCGAAGCATGTATTTATCAGCGGCTCGTTCGTGGATTTTCAACCGCATCGTTTCAGCTCGTCTAGAGAATGGTGTGTTTGATAAGTTCATTGATGGTGACATTGCACAGACGAATTCTGGCACTCAGTTGATTGATGCAAACAACATCACTGATTTGCAAGTGCAATTTGCACAAGGTGAAGCGGCAATTACCGCTGCGCTTGCTGGCGATAATGCACTGCCTACTCAAGCCGAGGCTCTGGCATTAGAGCAACCGTTTTTAGACGAAGAGCCTGACCTCATGGCGCTGATTCGTGGTAATCGCATGCGCCACGATCGTCGCGATATTGCGCTGAAGCCAAAAGATTTAGCTTGGACGGTTGAAGGTAACAACATTACGCTGACTTTCTCACTGGATGCGGGATCTTTTGCGACCTCTATTGTTCGTGAGTTAGTTAATGAGGTTGAAGTAGAAAGAGAATACTAATGGAACAGGATTCACGAAACCCGAAGCCCTTAAGAGTCTTAATCAGCAATGATGATGGTGTTCATGCACAAGGGATTCATGCCCTCGCTGATGAGTTGAGAGATATCGCCGAAGTGACCATTGTCGCACCTGATCGAAATCGTTCAGGTGCTTCGAATTCACTCACATTAGAACAACCATTACGCGTGACTGAAATTGCCCCAAATATCTACTCAGTGCAAGGCACGCCCACGGATTGTGTGCATTTCGCGCTGAATGAGCTAATGAAAGATGATTTGCCTGATCTTGTTCTGTCAGGAATCAACCATGGCGCTAATTTGGGTGATGATGTTCTTTATTCTGGAACAGTAGCAGCCGCCATGGAAGGTCATTTCCTTGGCGTTCAGTCGGTGGCTTTTTCACTAGTGGGTAAGCGACATTTCGAATCCGCCGCTAAAATTGCACGTCAAATTGTACAACAGCATTTAGCGTCGCCGATTCCAACGAATCGTCTACTGAACGTAAACGTGCCTGACTTACCATCAGAGAATTTAGGTGAAATTGAAGTTACGCGTTTAGGTGCACGTCATCACGCAGAGAATATGATCAAGCAGAAAGATCCGAGAGGCCATGACATTTATTGGTTAGGGCCACCAGGAAAGGAGCAAGATGCAGGAGAGGGCACGGACTTTTATGCAATTGAGCATGGCCGAGTTTCAATGACGCCTCTGCAAGTTGATCTCACCGCTCACGAGTCGCTGCGTGCTATGGATAGTTGGTTAAAGGAAGAGAAGTAATGAGTAACCCACATGCTGACAGGTTGATAGCGTTTCTTATCTCCAGTGGCATCAAAGACCAAAGAGTTCTGGATGCTATCCAACGCTTGCCACGAGAAAGCTTTGTTTCTCAAGCGATGATGCACCAAGCCTATGATAACAATGCGTTACCAATTGGTCAGGGACAAACTATTTCTCAGCCTTATATCGTTGCTCGTATGACCGAGTTGCTTGAGCTAGAATCGGCGAGTCGTGTTCTGGAAATCGGAACGGGATCGGGTTATCAAACTGCGGTACTGGCGCAAATTGTTGATCATGTATACTCCGTTGAGCGAATTAAATCGTTGCAATGGGAAGCAAAGCGTCGCCTGAAGCAATTGGATATTTACAATGTTTCAACTAAGCATGCTGATGGGTGGCAGGGCTGGGAAGCGAGAGGTCCTTTCGATGCTATCATTGTTACCGCTGCCGCTGAAGTGATTCCCCAAGCTCTTCTCTCACAATTAAGAGATGGCGGCAAAATGGTCATTCCTGTTGGAGATACGGAACAACAGTTATTAAAAATAGAGCGTAAGGGAGACGAATATCTCTCTACCGTTGTAGAAATGGTTCGGTTCGTACCTCTGGTTGCGGGTGATTTAGCTTAAGGGTTAGGGATAGGTGAATAAGTTACTACGTCATATTGGTATTAGCTTTGTGTTTGCTGCAGGACTAGTTGGTTGTGCAGCGCATTCCCCTGCACCTGTCTCTAGCCTAAAAAAAGACTATTCAAGCCTTGAAAGAGGGAGTTACAGAGGGAGTTATTATGAGGTAAAAAAAGGCGATACACTTTACTTCATAGCTTATGTCACAGATAAAGATGTAAATGATCTTGTTCGTTACAATGAGTTAACTCAGCCTTACACTATCTACCCAGGACAGAGGCTAAAACTTTGGGCTCCGAAATATGTCGCCCCTAAATATGGTCAAAAAGTTGAACCCGTTGTGGCTCCTGTTGTTACGACACCCCCAGCTCCAGTGACGAAAACATCAACAGCCTCTAAACCTAAACCTTCGAGTAAAAACTCTAGTCAAAAACCTACAGAGACTAAGCCTAAAGTCGTACAAAAACAGCCTCCAAAGAAGGTTGAACAATCGAAAACAAAGGAGTATGTTGGTTCAAAAGACAACCAAAAAGTGAAGCAAAAATCGCCAACTACCACAGTAAAGAGTGATAAAGTCTCAAAGTGGTTGTGGCCAACAAAAGGGAGAGTAATCAAGAACTTTTCGGCGGGAGAACAGGGAAATAAAGGTATCGACATCGCAGGACAGCGTGGTCAACCTATCGTTTCAACCGCAGCCGGCACAGTCGTTTATTCAGGCAATGCGCTACGAGGTTATGGCAACTTAATTATAGTAAAGCATAACGACAATTATTTAAGCGCATACGCACATAATGACAAACTGCTGGTCACAGAAGGACAAAGCGTAAAAAGCGGACAAAAAATCGCCACCATGGGTAGTTCAGGTGCAAAGTCGGTCAAACTACACTTTGAAATTCGCTATCAAGGTAAATCAGTGAATCCAAAACGCTATTTGCCTTAAAACTTTGAAAAACAACTTGCGACATCATTTAGCGACATATTGAGTTGTCATGTCTTGCTAACTCGCCAGGGGGAGGCGTTATGAGTATCAGCAACACAGTAACCAAAGTTGAAGAGTTTGCATTTGACAATGCGTCAGTGAAGACCATTGATAACGAACTCGAAAGATCATCATCCACAGAAAGCAAAGCGACTGCGCGTGAAGAATTTGACGCGAGCAGTAAAAGCTTAGATGCAACTCAGTTGTATTTGGGCGAAATTGGCTTCTCACCTTTACTTACTGCCGAAGAAGAAGTGCTTTACGCAAGACGCGCCCTACGTGGCGACGAAGCGGCACGCAAACGTATGATCGAAAGTAACCTACGTTTGGTTGTTAAGATTTCTCGTCGATACAGTAACCGTGGTCTAGCACTACTCGATCTGATTGAAGAAGGTAACCTCGGCTTGATCCGAGCGGTCGAAAAATTCGACCCAGAACGTGGTTTCCGTTTCTCTACTTACGCAACATGGTGGATCCGACAAACGATAGAGCGAGCGTTGATGAACCAAACTCGCACGATCCGTCTACCTATCCACGTAGTGAAAGAGCTGAACATTTATCTGCGTACTGCGCGTGAACTTTCTCAAAAGCTCGATCACGAACCGACCGCAGAAGAAATTGCTGCTCAATTAGATATTCCAGTCGAAGACGTAAGCAAAATGTTACGCCTTAATGAGCGTATTAGCTCTGTCGACACGCCAATCGGTGGTGACGGTGAGAAAGCGCTGCTGGATATTATTCCTGATGCAAACAACTCTGATCCAGAAGTTTCGACTCAAGATGACGACATCAAATCATCGTTGATTCATTGGTTAGAAGAGTTGAATCCGAAACAGAAAGAAGTGCTTGCACGTCGCTTCGGCCTACTAGGCTACGAGCCTTCGACGCTGGAAGAAGTTGGTCGAGAGATTGGTCTGACACGTGAGCGAGTACGTCAAATACAAGTGGAAGGTTTACGTCGTCTTCGTGAAGTCCTAATCAAACAAGGTTTGAATATGGAAAACTTGTTTAACGTAGAAGACGATTAAGTAATCCGTATTTCACTAGATACACAAAAGGCTATGGTTCCCCCTAGCCTTTTTTCTTTTTTGCTCGTCGGTGTGAGTCTGTTTACAGCATCTTCTTCAAGCGATACAGCTCTTCAAGAGCTTGGCGTGGCGTTAAGTCGTCAGGATCAATACCTGACAGAGCTTGTTCGACCTCGCTAGGCTCTGGAATCAGGCTCAACTGGTTAGCCACATCTACTGCACTTGGACGCGGTGTGTCACTGTTTTGCCCCAGTTGCTCTAGCTGAGATAGCTTGTTACGCGCATTTTTGATGACCGTTTTTGGTACGCCAGCTAAGCCCGCAACAGCCAAGCCGTAAGACTTACTTGCCGCACCTTCTTGAACTGCGTGCATAAAGGCAATGCTGTCTCCATGCTCTACGGCATCCAAGTGAACGTTCGCTAAGTTTGGCAGTTGGTTCGGTAACTCTGTTAATTCGAAGTAGTGAGTTGCAAATAGGGTCATCGCACCAATTTGTGTTGCGAGCCATTCCGCACTTGCCCAAGCTAAAGACAGACCGTCGTAAGTACTAGTACCGCGTCCGATTTCATCCATTAGCACCAAACTGTTCTTAGTTGCGTTGTGAAGAATATTGGCTGTTTCGGTCATTTCTACCATGAAGGTCGAGCGGCCAGATGCAAGATCATCTGATGCACCAATACGAGTAAATATACGATCTAAAGAACCAATCTGTGCGGATTCTGCCGGTACATAAGAGCCGATATGTGCCATCAATGCAATCAGCGCAGTTTGACGCATGTAGGTTGATTTACCACCCATGTTTGGACCGGTGATGATCAACATCTTACGGGCTGGGTTAAGCTCAATTGGGTTCGCGATGAACGGCTCTGTTGTTACTTGTTCTACGACTGGATGACGGCCAGCTTGAATGTGAATTCCTGCGTCTTTCACAAGCGTTGGGCGGCAGTAATCTAACGAATCTGCACGCTCTGCAAGGTTTTGTAATACATCTAGTTGAGACAGAGCAGAAGCTAGGTTTTGCAGCTTCTCAAGGTTTGGCATCAATAGATCAAACAGTTCTTCCCACAACTGTTTCTCAAGTGCTAACGCTTTAGATTTCGAGTTAAGTACTTTGTCTTCGTGTTCCTTAAGCTCTGGGATGATGTAGCGTTCAGCGTTTTTGAGTGTTTGGCGACGTACATAATGCGGTGGAACCAAATGGCTCTGGCCACGGCTCACTTGGATAAAGAAGCCATGAACGTTGTTATAGCCTACTTTAAGCGTATCGATACCGTGTCGTTCACGCTCATCTCGCTCAAGCTGCTCAAGATATTCTGTTGCACCGTCTGCCAATTTTCGCCATTCATCGAGCTCCGCATTGTAGCCTTCAGCGATGACGCCACCATCACGAATAACAACCGGCGGATTTTCTTTAATCGCGCGTTCTAACAGGTCACATACTTCGTCAATCGGAGCTGCATACTTCGCCAATTTCGTTAGGTACGGATGGGTCAAAGAAGCGGTGACAGATTCTAGCTCTGGTAGCTGTTGCATGGCATTGCGAAGTCTAGCCATATCGCGAGGGCGAGCAGAGCGTAATGCAAGGCGCGCTAAGATACGTTCAATATCACCAATTTGCTTTAACGTTGGTTGAAGATCGGCAAACAGAGCTTGTTCTTTAATCTCACCAATTGCATCAAGACGATTGTTTAACGTTTCAATGCAACGCATAGGCTGATGCAACCAACGCTTCAGCATTCGGCTGCCCATCGGAGTTGCACAATGGTCGAGTACTGCAGCTAGCGTGTTATCGGTTCCGCCTGCTAGATTTTGAGTAATTTCCAGATTACGTCGGGTAGCAGCATCAAGGATGACGGATTGATCCTGATGATCAAACGTTAAAGAGCGAATATGAGGTAAAGCCGTACGTTGAGTATCTTTTACGTACTGGATCAAACAACCAGCAGCACATAACCCTAAGGACGCATGTTCTACACCAAAACCAACCAGATCTTTTGTGCCAAATTGTTGATTGAGTTGTTGCTTAGCCGTATCAAGCTCAAACTCCCAGACTGGGCGACGACGGTTACCATTGCGGCTCGCCATTAAATGTACAGGTTCAAAATCTTCTGGGAACAGTAGCTCACGTGGTGCGGTACGTTGAAGCTCGGCTGTCATCGCTTCTTCAGTTTCTGGTTCTGTCAGTTGGAAGCGACCAGAGGTGACATCCAGCGTCGCATAACCGAACTTACCGTTGTGATGGTAAATTGCTGCGATTAAGTTATCGACACGCTCAGAAAGCAGCGCCTCATCCGTCACAGTACCTGGTGTAACGATACGCACAACTTTACGTTCTACTGGGCCCTTGCTGGTGGCCGGATCGCCAATCTGTTCACAGATCGCCACAGACTCACCAAGCTGAACAAGTTTTGCCAGGTAGCCCTCTACGGCGTGAAATGGCACACCCGCCATTGGGATAGGTTCACCTGCAGACGCACCACGTTTGGTCAATGAAATATCAAGAAGCTGAGAAGCTCGCTTGGCATCATCGTAAAAGAGTTCGTAGAAATCGCCCATGCGGTAGAACAGCAAAATCTCTGGGTTCTCAGCTTTTAGCTTGAGGTATTGCTGCATCATCGGAGTGTGTTTTTGTTCAGCTTTCACAGGTAAGTTCTTTTGTTTATTTCCGTAGCGGCTTAGGATACGTGAATCCCTATCAAGTAAAAAGAGACAAAGGGCATTTTGGCTATGGAAAAAACAACAAAATTGAGTGCCGATTTAGGCGCATTATTGGCTAAACACGGGCATCTTTTAACGACCGCAGAATCATGCACTGGTGGTGGTGTTGCAACCGCCATTACTGACATTGCTGGTAGTTCAGCGTGGCTTGACCGTGCGTTTGTCACCTACAGTAATGAAGCGAAAATGGAGATGCTTGGTGTGCAAGCTTCAACGTTAGAAGCGCATGGTGCAGTGAGTGAGCCAGTTGTGATTGAAATGGTACAGGGTGCAATGAAAAACTCCAATGCGACCATCGGTGTGTCCATCAGTGGTATTGCAGGGCCGGGGGGTGGCAGTGAAGAGAAACCAGTCGGCATGGTCTGCTTTGCTTTTGCTGATAACCAAAGTTGGCAGCAAGTCGAAACCATGCATTTTACTGGTGACCGTGCAGAAGTTCGCAAAAAAGCGGTCGAGCATGCGCTGACTCAATTGTATCAACATCTACTCTAGAATTTCTTAAATTGTTTTAGCCCAGCATTGATAAGGGCTAGAGCAAATCACGACTTTAGGTCAGCCAAATTTTTTTCATACAGGTATGGACACTGTATGAATCAACAGTATAATAACTTTCATTGCTGAGCAGTTCTTCTGCTTAAGAAAAATGAATTACTATTCGTCGCCCAAAGAAGATGAATAAATCGGAGAAAGTAATGGACGAGAACAAACAGAAAGCGCTCGCCGCTGCGCTAGGTCAAATTGAAAAGCAATTCGGTAAAGGCTCTATCATGCGCCTTGGTGATAACCGCGCAATGGACGTAGAAACCATCTCAACGGGTTCTCTTTCTCTTGATATCGCTTTGGGTGCTGGTGGTCTACCAATGGGTCGTATCGTAGAAATCTACGGCCCAGAATCTTCAGGTAAAACAACATTAACGCTTGAGCTTATTGCTGCTGCGCAACGTGAAGGCAAAACTTGTGCGTTTATCGATGCAGAGCACGCTCTAGATCCTGTATACGCGAAGAAACTTGGCGTAGATATCGATGCATTGCTAGTTTCTCAGCCAGACACAGGTGAGCAAGCGCTAGAGATCTGTGACGCACTTGCACGTTCTGGTGCTATCGATGTTATGGTTGTCGACTCTGTTGCAGCGCTAACACCGAAAGCAGAAATCGAAGGCGAAATGGGCGATAGCCACATGGGTCTGCAAGCACGTATGCTTTCTCAAGCAATGCGTAAGCTAACGGGTAACCTAAAGCAGTCTAACTGTATGTGTATCTTCATCAACCAAATCCGTATGAAGATTGGTGTGATGTTTGGTAACCCAGAAACAACAACAGGTGGTAACGCACTTAAGTTCTACGCTTCTGTTCGTCTAGATATCCGTCGTACTGGCGCAATCAAAGAAGGTGACGAAGTCGTAGGTAACGAAACGCGCATCAAAGTTGTTAAGAATAAGATTGCAGCACCATTTAAAGAAGCAAACACACAAATCATGTACGGCCAAGGCTTTAACCGCGAAGGTGAACTTGTCGATCTAGGTGTGAAGCACAAGTTAGTTGAAAAAGCCGGTGCTTGGTATAGCTACAATGGCGATAAGATTGGTCAAGGTAAAGCGAATGCATGTAACTACCTGCGTGAGCACCCTGAAGTGGCTAAAACTATCGATACAAAACTGCGTGAAATGTTGCTAGCGCCAGCACTTGCGGAAGCGCCTGAAGCTGGTGAAGCGCCAGAGCAAGCTGAAGAGTTTTAATCTCTCATAGATTAATAAATGACAAAGCCCTGCAATGCGGGGCTTTGTTGTATCTATTGAAATCAAAAATCGAATTATCACAAAGGCCATTGAGAGCCTGTACAGCAAAAATACTTTTAGGATCATCATGTACCAAAAACGCCAGGCGCCAACATTATCGAGCAAAGAGGCTGCTATACAATTGCTTAGCCGTCGCGATCATGGTCAGTATGAGCTTTACCAAAAATTATCGATGAAGGGCTATGAAGAATCAGACATCGACATCGCAATTAATTTTTGCCTAGACCATAACTATTTAGATGATTTACGTTACGCGAAGAGTCAAATTAGACAGCATGTATACAAAGGACATGGAGAGCGTCGAATTCGTCAAGAGTTAAACCAGAAGCGTGTTGCGGAGTCGGTGATTGAGCAAGCTATGGCTGAAGAGCCGCAAGATTGGTTTGAACTGGCTAAACAGGCGGCAGAAAAGAAATTCAAAGGTATTAAAGCCAAAGACCAAAAAGAGTACGCAAAACAAGTTCGTTTTCTGCAATATCGTGGCTACAGTTTTGACCAAATCAGCTACGCGCTGAGCTTTGAGGACGAAGATTAACGGTCAGTCGTCCGCACTGATTTTTGTTTTGCTTCAAATTTTTTCTCCTACTCCCTCTTTTCCTCAAGAAAACTAGTCTCAGCTGTTTGCATGATCTACAATACGGCAAAATTCTAACTCGACTATTTTCAGGAAGAGCTGCATGTACATGAGCACTGATGAGGTTCGTAACGCGTTCCTCAAGTTCTTTGAGAGCAAAGGACACCAAATCGTAGAAAGTTCATCGTTAGTTCCACATAACGACCCAACCCTGCTGTTCACAAACGCAGGTATGAACCAATTTAAAGATTGTTTCTTAGGCTTAGAAAAACGAGCCTACACTCGAGCGACTACGGCTCAGCGTTGCGTACGTGCTGGTGGTAAACATAACGACCTAGAAAATGTTGGCTTTACTGCTCGTCACCACACATTCTTTGAAATGTTAGGCAACTTCAGCTTTGGCGATTACTTCAAAGAAGATGCGATCTCCTTTGCTTGGGAATTCCTAACCGAAGTTCTTAAACTGCCAGCGGATCGTTTATTGGTAACTGTTTACGAAACCGATGACGAAGCGTTTGACATCTGGAACAAGAAAGTTGGCGTACCCGCTGATCGTATTGTTCGCATTGGTGATAAAGAAGGCGGCAAGCCGTACGAGTCTGATAACTTCTGGCAAATGGGCGACACTGGCCCTTGTGGTCCATGTACTGAAATCTTCTACGATCACGGTGAGCACATCTGGGGTGGCCGTCCTGGCACGCCTGAAGAAGATGGTGACCGTTTCATCGAGATCTGGAACAACGTATTCATGCAGTTCAACCGTCACGCAGACGGCACTATGGAACCGCTACCAAAACCATCGGTAGATACTGGTATGGGTATCGAGCGTATCTCTGCAATCATGCAGGGCGTTCACTCAAACTACGAAATTGATGTATTCCAAGCTCTTATCAAAGCAGCAGCAGAAGTGATCGGTTACGAAGACCTATCAAACCAATCACTACGCGTTATCGCTGACCACATCCGTTCATGTTCATTCCTGATCGTGGATGGCGTTATGCCTTCAAACGAAGGTCGTGGTTACGTATTACGCCGTATCATCCGTCGCGCAGTTCGTCACGGTAACAAGCTGGGCGCACAAGGTGCATTCTTCCACAAGTTGGTTGGCGTTCTAGCTGACATCATGGGTACGGCTGGTGAAGAGCTGAAGCGTCAACAAGCTGTGGTTGAAAAAGTACTGCGTATCGAAGAAGAAAACTTTGGTCGTACACTTGAGCGCGGTATGGCGATTCTAAACGAAGCACTAGATAACCTAGACGGTAAAGTACTAGACGGCGAAACCGTATTTAAACTTTACGATACTTACGGCTTCCCAGCTGACTTAACTAACGACGTAGCACGTGAGCGTGAGTTCGCAATCGACGAAGAAGGTTTCGAGAAAGCGATGGAAGAGCAGCGTCAACGTGCGCGTGAAGCGGGTAACTTCGGTACTGACTACAACGCAGCAATCAAAGTTGATACGCAAACAGAATTCTGTGGTTACACAGGTACTAAAGGCTCTAGTTCTGTAGCAGCGATGTTCGTTGAAGGCAACGAAGTAGATTCGCTATCTGCGGGCGACAAAGCAATCATCGTACTTGGTGAAACACCATTCTACGCAGAGTCAGGCGGTCAGTGTGGTGACGCTGGTGAAATCCGTACTGAGTCTGGTGTATTCCGCGTTGAGGACACTCAAAAACTAGGTAACGCAATCGCGCACCACGGTGTAATGGCAGAAGGCGTTCTAGCGAAAGGTGATGAAGTAGCAACTATCGTTGACGCAGAGCGTCGCGCAGCTATCTCTCTAAACCACTCAGCAACGCACTTGCTACACGCAGCACTACGCCAAGTTTTAGGTGAGCACGTAACGCAGAAAGGCTCATTGGTGAAGGCAGACAACCTACGTTTCGACTTCTCGCATCTAGAAGCCGTAACCGCAGCAGAGTTGAAAGAAGTTGAGCGCCTAGTTAACGCGCAAATTCGTCGCAACCACACGATTGAAACCAACGTGATGGACATTGAGTCAGCTAAGAAGAAAGGCGCAATGGCTCTATTCGGCGAGAAGTACGACGACGAAGTACGCGTATTGTCTATGGGTGACTTCTCGACAGAGCTTTGCGGTGGTATTCACGCATCAAGCACAGGTGATATTGGCCTATTCAAAATCACTTCAGAAAGCGGCATTGCTGCAGGTATTCGACGTATTGAGGCGGTAACAGGCGAGGCTGCATTAGACGCTATTGAAGCTCAAAACGCGAAGTACGAAGAGAAACTGGCAGAATCTGCACAGAAAGCAAAAGCGCTAGAGAAAGAAGTGCAGAAGCTAAAAGATAAGATGGCGGCAGCAGAAAGCGCTAACATCATGGGCAAAGCGGTTGAAGTCAATGGTACAAAAGTTCTAGTCGCAGCTCTTGAAGGCGCTGACAGCAAGAACCTACGTACTATGGTTGATGACATCAAGAACCAAATGGGGTCTGGTATCGTACTGCTTGCCAACGTAACAGGTGACAAGGTTGGCTTGATTGCTGGTGTGACTAAAGATCTAACTGGTAAAGTAAAAGCCGGAGATCTAGTTAAGATGATTGCTGAGCAAGTCGGTGGTAAGGGCGGTGGTCGTCCTGACATGGCTCAAGCTGGTGGTACTGATGTAGCCGCACTACCAGAGGCAATTAAAACAGTTCAGCCTTGGTTAGAAGAGCGCTTATAAGCTTTTAACTACTAAAATTACGCTCAATCAAGTTTCTTTGATTGAGCGTAATTTTTTTTAGCAGCCAAGTGGTTTAATTGACCAAAAGTTAACCGAGCCATTTAGGCTATTTGGTTTTTGTTGTAACTACTGCTTATATAATTTTTCTAAAAGGAAATACTGAAGATGTAAGCAGTTCTAAAGAGACTTCGGTCTTGGGAAGGTGAAGACTGGTGAAAAAGCCCCTTATCGTGCAAAAGTTTGGCGGAACCTCAGTGGGTTCAATTGAAAGAATCCACCAAGTGGCTGAACACATCATTAAGGCGAAAAATGATGGCAATCAAGTTGTTGTTGTCGTGTCTGCAATGTCAGGCGAAACAAACAGACTGATGGACCTCGCTAAACAGATAGATAGCGTGCCTACAGCTCGAGAACTTGATGTTTTGCTCTCTGCTGGTGAGCAAGTGTCAATGGCACTGTTAGCAATGACACTCAATAAATTGGGTCATGCTACACGCTCGCTTACCGGAGCACAGGCGAATATTGTGACGGATAATCAACACAATGACGCAACGATTAAACACATTGATACTAAGACAATTCTGGGGTTGCTTGAGCAAGACCAAATCGTGATTGTTGCAGGCTTTCAAGGTGTGAATGAGAACGGGGATATCACCACATTAGGTCGAGGTGGCTCAGATACGAGCGCAGTGGCACTGGCAGGCGCATTGCGCGCTGATGAGTGTCAAATCTTTACCGACGTTGATGGTATTTATACTTGTGACCCACGTGTAGTGAAAAACGCGCGAAAATTGGCGGTTATCGATTTTCCTTCCATGGAAGCGATGGCAAGCCGAGGCGCGAAAGTATTACATTTACCTTCAGTGCAATTTGCATGGAAGAATAATGTGCCACTGCGCGTGCTTTCGACATTTGATGTTAATGAAGGCAGTCTGGTAAAGGGGGAGTTAGGCAATCAAGCCGTCTCTGGTATAGCCATTCAACGTGACCTTGCCATAATCGAAGTCGATAAAGAACATTTATCTAGTGCTACAAAACAATGTCAGATGTTGGGTATCGACATTTGGAATGTGATCGAGGAAACAGAACGGGCAGGTATCATGATAAAACAAGATGCATGTGCCAAGTTCGATCTGGTGTTCAGCGACAAAATCCGTAATAGTGAAGTGGTAAGCCTGTTGACCGCAGTGGGGCTTGAGGCCAATGGAATGGTAGAGCACGCATGCGATTTGTTGGCAAAGCGAGATATTGAGATCAATTTCAGCGCAACGAATGCACTCACTATGATGCTAGTTTTAGCACCCGAATGTGTGGATACAGCAGCAAACATTCTGCATGATGCTTACATTACGTCTAGTGAAGCATTAAACATTCAACAAAAACATGCCTTTTTAGGCTGATTTTCGCTAACAAGGTAGTTTACGAAAATATAACTTTTGTTGGATAATAGCTTTGTAGCAAGAAAATTTAGAGATTACTCAAGGAGCAAAGAATGCTAATTTTGACTCGCCGCGTAGGCGAAACACTGATGATTGGTGATGAAGTGACTGTAACTGTACTAGGTGTTAAAGGTAACCAAGTGCGTATCGGCGTTAACGCTCCGAAAGAGGTTTCAGTTCACCGTGAAGAAATCTACATGCGCATTCAAGCTGAAAAAGGCAATGGCAACGTTGCTTCAGGTAACTACTAAGTCGCTCCTGTTTACAGAGCTTAGTTTGAATGAAAAAGGCTAACCGAAGGGTTGGCCTTTTTAGTTTTTACTGTTTTTGAAAATTTGCAGAAACTATTGTGTTGAGTATGGCTGTGAATTCATCAATAATGTTGATTCGAACTTCAGAAAGTTATTTGAAAATAAATGTCTTTTTTTCAGAGAAGACTCTCTTTTTTTCATCATAATAGAGTGATAAAGTTCGTTTAATAGTCACTTTGATTAAATCAGCAACGGTTAAGCCAGTTTCGTAGATTTTTTCAAAGAAAGTGTTTGACATATTTTCGGTAAAACGTAATATGTGCCTCCGCAAGACGGTGAGGTGGCCGAGAGGCTGAAGGCGCTCCCCTGCTAAGGGAGTATACGGTTTATCCCGTATCGAGGGTTCGAATCCCTCCTTCACCGCCATTCTTGCAACGTTGATTTATCAACAAAAAGTGCGTCCTTAGCTCAGCTGGATAGAGTACCTGGCTACGAACCAGGCGGTCGGAGGTTCGAATCCTCCAGGACGCGCCATATCTCTTTTGAGATATAACAATGAAAACGGTGAGGTGGCCGAGAGGCTGAAGGCGCTCCCCTGCTAAGGGAGTATACGGTTTATCCCGTATCGAGGGTTCGAATCCCTCCTTCACCGCCATTCATTGATTGGCCCGATGGCCTTTTTTTTGTTTCGTAAGAAATGAATGTGATTTACTTCACAACTTCTTAGCAAGAAGATCTGCGCGTCCTTAGCTCAGCTGGATAGAGTACCTGGCTACGAACCAGGCGGTCGGAGGTTCGAATCCTCCAGGACGCG
>NZ_JAWOWL010000003.1:57385-75251 GCF_033340395.1 Vibrio sp. 1159
TGGCTACGAACCAGGCGGTCGGAGGTTCGAATCCTCCAGGACGCGCCACTTATTAAAGGGTAATGCCCTGATGTTGACGAAAGTCGATGTCGAAAATTGCGCGTCCTTAGCTCAGCTGGATAGAGTACCTGGCTACGAACCAGGCGGTCGGAGGTTCGAATCCTCCAGGACGCGCCACTTATTGAAAAAGCCTCGCAATTTCGAGGCTTTTTTGTATCTAGACATCTGAAATATGGCGTAGGATCACTAGAGCCTATGTTCCTCTTTTTAAAAGCGAATATGTGCGTATCTAAGCAATTTGCTATCAAGCTTCTGTCGCATCGTGTGAAATCATCCTGATTATCCCTCCTATACACTGACTTCCATTTTTCATTTCAATCACTCTCATGTAGTCACTTTGTTTGTTATTTGTTTATTTATTGTTAATCTTGTTCATCTTTTTGTTTTTGTTGGTTTTTACTGCGTGAGTCCCGATTTGATTTTGAAATCTAAATCGCAGTTTTTATTTATGTCCTCCTTTACTCTGTTCGTAAGGTGATAGCGATTTGAAGTGATTATTTTGTCATGAACTGTGATCTGGGTAGTGAATAAATAATCATTTATCAGGATTACTACAAACCTTCCTTAAACAAAATTGACAAAATTTAACCAATCGAGATAATCCATGGGTCGGGATTTGACACTATTAAAGTCCTGCACGTTGTCAGGATGACAAAGAAAGGAAGCAACATGACTAATATAGGAAGCCTGCTAGTAGATGCGGCCACCCTGATGCTAACGGGGATGGCGGTCGTATTTATTTTCCTCACTATTCTTGTTTATCTCGTTCGGTTAATGTCGAAATTGGTACCAGAAGAAGTACCAGAGCCGATCGCAGCACCAAAAACAAACACTAATATTCAATCAACCTCTTCAGCTGTTAGTCCACAAGTAGTGGCGGCGATCTCGGCTGCGATTCATAAACATCGCGCCTCATTCGCGAAGTAGCCGAACTAGGATTAAAAAGGAGTTTAAGAGCATGTCTAAACCACTAGCTATTACTGATGTGGTCCTTCGTGATGCCCATCAATCACTATTTGCTACGCGTATGCGTATTGAGGATATGCTGCCTATCGCAGCTGAGTTGGATAAGGTTGGTTACTGGTCTCTAGAGACTTGGGGTGGTGCAACATTTGATTCTTGTATTCGATTCTTAGGGGAAGACCCTTGGGAGCGTTTACGTGAACTAAAAAAAGCGATGCCTAATACACCAATGCAAATGCTACTGCGTGGTCAAAACCTTTTAGGATACCGCCATTATGCCGACGACGTAGTAGAAAAGTTTGTTGAACGCGCGCATGCTAACGGCATGGATGTATTCCGTATTTTTGATGCAATGAATGACGTGCGAAACTTCCAGAAAGCCGTGAAAGCAACGGTTGATGTTGGTGCGCATGCTCAAGGTACGTTGTCTTACACAACGAGCCCAGTGCATAACGCAGACACTTGGGTTGACTTGGCAAAACGCCTAGAGGATTTAGGTTGTCATTCGCTGTGTATTAAAGATATGTCTGGCTTACTTAAGCCTTATGAAGCGGAAGAGCTTATCACGCGTATCAAAGCGTCTTGTGATGTGCCATTGGCACTTCATTGTCATGCAACAACGGGGCTGTCTACAGCAACAGCGGTAAAAGCAGTAGAAGCCGGTATTGATATTCTCGATACTGCGATTTCTTCAATGAGTTGTACTTACGGTCATACACCGACAGAAACGGTAGTCGCTATGCTAGAAGGCACCGAGCGAGATACCAATTTGAAACTCGAGCAACTGGAATCTATCGCCGCATATTTCCGTGAGGTACGTAAGAAGTATGCGAAGTGGGAAGGCCAGTTAAAAGGAGTCGATTCACGCATCCTGATTGCTCAAGTGCCTGGTGGTATGCTGACCAATATGGAAGGCCAGTTGAAAGAGCAGGGTGCTGCGGATCGCATTGATGAAGTATTAGAAGAGATCCCTCGTGTACGTGAAGATCTTGGTTTCATTCCATTGGTGACTCCAACTTCACAGATCGTCGGTACGCAAGCGGTGATTAACGTTCTTACTGGCGAGCGCTATAAGAGTATTACCAAGGAAACCGCTGGCCTATTGAAAGGTGAGTACGGTCAAGCGCCAGCCGAGTTAAATGCAGAACTGCAAGCGAAAGTGCTTGATGGTAAAGAGCCAATTACCTGTCGTCCTGCCGATTTACTTGAGCCTGAAATGGAGACGCTTACGGTTGATCTGATGGAGAAAGCGAAATCAGAAGGCATTAAGCTAGCAAGTGAGCGTGTTGATGACGTACTCACTTATGCACTTTTCCCTCAAGTTGGGCTTAAGTTCCTTAAGAATCGTGAAAACCCAGAAGCATTTGAGCCTGCACCAACGCTAGAAGCTGAGAAGCCTGCTGTACCTGTAGCTCAACCAGCAACTGGTGGTGTAGAAACTTATAGTGTACGTGTTGACGGGCAGGTGTATGAGGTGGAAGTTGGCCCTCAAGGTGAACTGACATCTGTTGCTCCTTCTAATGCACCGGCAAAATCGGCTACACCTAGCGCACCTTCTAATGCTTCAGCAGAAGCGGTACCTGCTCCTCTTGCAGGTAACATCTTCAAAGTGAATGTTCAACCTGGTGCTGAGGTAGCTGAAGGCGATGTATTGCTCATCCTTGAAGCGATGAAAATGGAAACTGAAGTACGAGCGGCGCGTGGTGGTGTGGTTCAAGAGCTGAACGTTAAAGAAGGCGATGCTGTCACAGTAGGTGCGCCTCTGTTGAGCCTGGCGTAAGGGAGTATCATGGACGGATTGTTAACCCTTTGGGCAGAAACAGGGATCGCTAACTTCGAGTTCGGCCAAATCTGTATGATGCTGGTTGGTTGTACCTTGCTGTTTTTGGCAATTAAAAAAGGATTTGAACCTTTACTGTTATTGCCGATTGGTTTCGGTGCTATTTTGGCGAATATTCCAAATGCTGGCTTTACTGAGCCTGGTGGCTTGCTCTACTACGTTTACTACATTGGGATTGAATCGGGTGTGTTCCCGCTATTGATCTTCATGGGTGTGGGCGCGATGACTGACTTTGGTGCTTTGATCGCAAACCCAAAAACGTTGTGGTTAGGTGCGGCTGCGCAGTTTGGTATTTTTGCAACACTGTTTGGCGCTATTTTGCTCAACTATGTACCTGGCATGGAGTTCTCCATGGCAGATGCTTCGTCTATCGCGATCATCGGTGGTGCTGATGGGCCAACAGCGATTTTCTTGGCGAGTAAGCTCTCTCCAGATCTGTTAGGTGCGATTGCAGTCGCGGCATACAGCTATATGGCATTGGTGCCGATCATCCAGCCACCAATCATGAAAGCACTGACAACCAAGGAAGAGCGTCAAATCAAGATGGCTCAGCTTCGTCATGTTGGTAAATGGGAGAAAGTCATCTTCCCGCTTGCTGTATTACTGATGACGATTCTGTTCTTACCTTCAGCTACGCCATTGGTTGGTATGTTCTGTTTGGGTAACTTGATGCGTGAAGCTGGTGTGGTCGATCGTTTATCGAAAACTGCTCAAAATGAATTGATCAACATAGTGACTATCTTTTTAGGTCTTGGTGTTGGTTCTAAGCTGCAAGCTGAGCAGTTCTTGAACCTAGAAACGTTAGGTATCTTGGGGTTAGGCGCAGTTGCATTTAGTATCGGTACTGGTGCGGGCGTCCTGATGGCGAAACTGCTTAACAAGTTCTCGAAAGAAGACATCAACCCACTTATTGGTGCGGCTGGCGTTTCTGCGGTACCAATGGCCGCGCGAGTCGTAAACAAAGTTGGTTTACAAGCTAACCCGCAAAACTTTTTGTTAATGCATGCGATGGGACCAAACGTTGCTGGTGTGCTGGGTTCAGCCGTTGCGGCTGGTATATTGTTAGCACTTGTTGGTTAGACATTATTGAAAATGGAATGATCAACCAATTTACAAAATCACGATTAACTTAGGTTAACAAAATGGTTTATAGTCAAAGGGATGCTTTCGCATCCCTTTTTGTTTTCTTGCAGGGAATGGTTTATGGAACACAAACAGATCGTTATCACTGAGTTTGGTGATGCCAACGTACTCGCGATTCAACATGCTTCTACACCATCACCACAGCCTGGTGAAGTCTTAGTAAAAGTCGCTTTTTCAGGCGTAAATCCTATTGATGTCAAAACTCGAGCTGGGCTCGGTTGGGCAGCAGCGCAGAATAAGGATAATTTACCTTGGGTGCCAGGTTACGACATCTCAGGAAAAGTGATGTCTTGTGGAGAGGGGGCATCACGTTTTAATGAAGGTGATGAGGTGGCTGGATTTATTGGTTTCCCAGTTCGAGGCGGTGGTTACAGTCAATACATATGTGTTCCAGAAACTGAGTTAAGTCATGTTCCTAGCTCTGTCACTTTAGAGGCAGCTGCTGCATTACCGTTGGCGGGACAAACTGCGGCACAAGCTCTCAGTAAGGCTAATGTGACGGAAAACGATCGCGTACTTATCCTCGCTGGTGCCGGTGGTGTTGGACACCTCGCGGTACAAATTGCGATCGCGACGAAAGCGGAAGTCTTTACAACCTGCAGTGAACGAAATTTAGATTACCTTGCGACGCTCGGTGCTCATGCAGTGAACTATCAATTTGCACCAGTGTCAGAACGTGTTGAAGATGTTGATGTTTTGATTGATTTAGTAGGCGGAGATGCTGCGTTAGATGCGCTTAAATGCCTGAAAGACAATGCGAGAGTCATCACCGTTCCAACCATAACTGCTGAGCTGATTTGTGAAAAAGCCAAACTCCTAGGCTTTGAGGCTAGTGGCATGTTGGTTGAACCAGACCCTGCGCAGTTAGATACCTTGTTGTACATGGTCGGCGTTGGCTTACTGAAGACTGAAATTCAACAGGTTTATCCTATGAGTGATGTCATTGGTGCTCACCAGCAGGTCGAATCAGGAAGAACCAGAGGCAAGGTGTTGCTTGATATGACATGCTAGAAGCATTTAACACGAGTTTTGAAAGTTTAGCGCTTTGGTTTTCAGATTCAGCATTATGGGTGCTTTTCATGACCGGTTTTCTCAGTGCCACGTTGTTGCCTGGTGGTTCTGAGGCGGGCTTAGTTGCCACTCTCTCATTAAATCAATACTCCGTTTCTTCAATTGTTATGGTCGCTACTATCGGTAATACGCTTGGTGGCTTAACAAATTATTGGCTTGGCTTGTGGATTCCCAACAAAGCACAAGAGGAAAAGCACGGTCATACCGCATTAAAGTGGCTCTCTAAGTATGGCTATTGGGGATTATTTTTTAGCTGGTTACCTGTAATAGGAGACCCGCTGTGTTTAGCCGCAGGGTGGCTAAGAATGAAGTTTCTGCCTTGCGTGATTTTAATATTTTTAGGAAAGGCTGCTAGGTATAGCTTACTTGCGGCCATCTATCTCGGATTATTTTAAGGAAAGTACATGAAGATGTTTTGGGTTGGCGCGTGTTCACTGTTGGTGATCACGGGCTGTGCATCAAATACGCCAGTTTCATCACTGCCGAAAGGGGTAACTTTCGTTGAGTCATCGAAAGCTGAAGAAGGCAAAGTTAAGATTCCATACCAAAAGTATAAACTCGATAATGGTTTAACGGTGATCTTAGCTCCTGAAGATTCTGACCCATTGGTCCATGTGGATGTGACTTACCATGTTGGTTCAGCTCGTGAAGAAGTGGGTAAGTCTGGTTTTGCGCATTTCTTTGAGCACATGATGTTCCAAGGCTCAGAGAACGTTGGTGACCAAGAGCACTTCAGAATCATCACAGAGGCTGGCGGCACGTTAAATGGTACAACAAACCGCGATCGTACTAACTACTTTGAAACGGTCCCTGCTAACCAGCTCGAGAAAATGCTGTGGTTAGAGTCTGACCGTATGGGCTTTTTGTTGGATGCGGTTTCTCAACGCAAATTTGAAATTCAGCGTTCTACTGTAAAAAATGAGCGAGCTCAGCGTTACGATAATCGTCCTTATGGCTTAATTTGGGAGCGCATGTCCGAAGCGCTATATCCTGAAGGTCACCCGTATTCGTGGCAAACCATTGGTTATGTTGAAGATCTTGATCGTGTTGATGTGAACGATCTCAAAGCGTTTTTCTTGCGTTGGTATGGCCCAAACAATGCGACTATCACGATCGGTGGTGACTTAGACGTTGAACAAACTCTAGAGTGGGTAAATAAGTACTTCGGTTCGATTCCTCGTGGTCCTGAGGTTGAAAATGCGCCGAAACAACCTGCAAAACTGCAAGAAGATAAATACATCACTCTAGAAGATCGTATTCAACAACCTATGGTGATGATCGCGTGGCCAACAACCTACAACGGCGAAGAAAGCCAAGCGTCTCTCGATACATTATCAGAAGTATTGGGTGGCGGTACCAACAGCGTGCTCTATCAAGACCTAGTGAAGACTCAAAAAGCGGTCGATGCTGGTTCATTCCATGATTGTGCTGAACTGGCGTGTAACTTTTACGTTTACGCAATGGGTGATTCTGGAGACAAAGGCGACCTATCAAAACTGTACGACGAGCTTTTACAATCACTGAATCAGTTTGCGGAAAAAGGCGTGACAGAAGATCGCCTTGAGCAGTTGAAGGGTAAAGCGGAAGCGGATGCTATTTTTGCGCTAGAAAGCGTTAAAGGTAAAGTGACTCAGTTGGCTTCCAACGAGACATTTTTCGGCGATCCTGATCGTCTTGAGCAACAGCTTGAGCAAATCCGTGCAGTTACGCCGACTTCGGTAGAAAAAGCGTATACGGACTTTATCCAAGGTAAGAACAAAGTGACCCTAAGCGTGGTCCCAAAAGGAAAAACAGACCTTGTCGTAAAACCTGCGACCTTTGTGACGCCAAAGCGCACGCTGCCAGAATATGAGAAGATTTCCGATGACCAATTGGCGTATCGTCGTGCGACCGATAACTTCGATCGCTCAGTGCAACCGCCAGTAGGAGAACCAGTGAAAGCGACGATGCCAGAGCTGTACGAGTTACATTTCAAGAATGGCTCAGAGCTGCTTGGTGCAGTTAGCGATGAAACGCCGACGGTGATGATGCAATTTAGTCTACCTGCAGGGACACGTTTTGTTGAAAAGGGTAAAGAAGGTCTTGCCCAATTGACCGCTGCGATGTTGCAAGAAGGTACAACGAAACGCAGTGTCGAAGAGATTCAAGCTGAGCTTGATAAACTGGGTAGTGTTATCTCTGTTAATGCCACAGGTTATACAACAAACATCAGTGTTTCTGCTCTAGAAAAGAACTTAGAGCCGACGTTAGAAATTGTCGAAGAGATGTTGCTGTCTCCTGCATTTAATCAAGATGATTTCGAGCGTGTAAAAATGCAAGCGCTAGAAGGCCTGGTGTATGAGCACCAAAATCCAAGTTGGATGGCGTCACAAGCGAGTCGCCAGGTGCTCTATGGGGATTCGGTTTTTGCTCGACCAAAAGACGGCACGCAAGCAGGTGTCAGTGCATTAACGTTGGATGATGTCCGTGAATTCTACTCGAAGCATTACACGCCACAAAGTGCGCAAATCGTCGTTGTTGGTGACATCAATAAACAGGAAATTGAGCAGCAACTGACGTTCTGGAAAAACTGGCAAGATGAAGCTGCGCCATTGTATGCACCGCAAAGCATTGCTGCATTAGGTGAGCAAAAGATCCATCTTGTTGATAAACCAGGAGCGCCGCAAAGTGTGGTCATGATGGTTCGTCAAGGTATGCCTTACGACGCAACGGGCGATTTTTACCTAAGTCAACTGGCAAACTTCAACTTAGCTGGGAACTTCAATAGCCGCATTAACCAAAATCTACGTGAAGACAAGGGTTACACATACGGTGCTTACGGCTACTTCTCTGGTAATCCAGAAACAGGCTCGGTGGTTTTCACCGCGCAAGTACGAGCGGATGCAACGGTTGCTTCGATCATTGAGATGGAAAATGAGCTAAATGAATACTCGCAGTCAGGTATTACTGATGAAGAGATGAAATTTATGCGTCAAGCGGTCGGTCAAAAAGATGCACTGAAATATGAAACGCCAACACAAAAAGCGGAGCTCATCAGTGATATTCTTAAGTACAACCTCGATCATGATTACTTGCAGCAAAGAAACGCTATCGTAGAAAAAGTCGATAAGCAGACGTTGAATGCGCTGGCTCAGAAATGGTTTGATCCAAATGACTATCAAATTATCGTCGTTGGTGATGCTAAATCGTTGCGTCCTCAATTAGAAAAGTTGGGGAAAGACGTAGAAGAGCTTGAAATCATTCGATAGAGTACACATTTAATAGCGGAGAAACGTTTCTCCGCTATTCATCTAGATAAGCAACTTTTCGTGGGTTATTTATCTAGATGCATTAACTATCAATAACTTAGCTTACACTTGTGTTATGTAACAAGTGTCCTGCTCCCAATATAAGCGAACCTCATTTTGACTGATTTTGCTGCGCGACTAAAAAAAGTTGCATCAAACCCCGAAGTATTTAAGCAGTTTGGACGCGGTGTTGAGCGAGAAACTTTGCGCTATCGTCAGGATGGACATCTAGCTACAACTCCTCATCCTGAAGGGTTAGGCTCTGCGTTCACAAATCAATGGATCACAACGGATTTTTCGGAATCATTGTTAGAGTTCATTACGCCTGTGTCACATGAAATTCCAGAACTGATGGCACAGCTGAAAGATATCCATCATTTCACTCAAACCAAAATGGGTGAAGAGAAAATGTGGCCACTATCAATGCCTTGCTACGTAGGCTCAGAGGATGATATTCAGTTAGCCCAGTATGGCTCTTCGAATGCAGCGAAAATGAAAACGCTGTACCGAGAAGGCCTAAAGCGTCGCTATGGCAGCCTGATGCAAATTATTTCAGGTGTCCATTTTAACTTCTCGTTTCCTGAAACATTTTGGGATGCGCTCTATGGCGAGCAAGATGAACAAGCCCGCCAAGATGCTAAGTCTGATGCGTACTTTGCGTTGATCCGTAATTACTACCGCTTTGGCTGGATGATTCCCTACTTCTTTGGTGCATCACCAGCGTTATGTGGCTCTTTTATTCAAGGTCGTGAAACCGATCTGCCATTCGAGAAGATTGGCGGGACATTATATTTGCCGAAGTCGACGTCTTTGCGTTTGAGCGATCTTGGCTATACCAATAGTGCTCAAAGTGTGCTGAAAATTGGTTTTAACAGCATTGACCAATACCTCGATGGTTTGAGTGATGCGATTCGCCACCCATCAGAAGAGTTTGCGAAAATTGGGGTAAAAGTGGATGGTGAATACCGCCAGCTTAATTCCAATATCTTACAAATTGAGAATGAACTGTACGCTCCGATTCGTCCAAAACGTGTATCGAAAAGTGGTGAGAAGCCTTCAGATGCGTTACGACGCGGTGGTGTCGAATACATTGAAGTTCGTTCTCTAGATGTTAACCCATTCAGCGCAGTGGGCTTAAATGAAGAGCAAGTACGATTCTTGGATCTCTTCCTTACCTGGGCGGCCTTGTCAGACTCAGACCCTATGGATAACTGTGAATTAGAGTGTTGGCGCGATAACTGGAATAAAGTCATTGTTTCAGGCCGTGAAAAAGGTCTAATGCTGCAAATTGGTTGCCAAGGTGAGCGTCTATCTCTACAAGATTGGGCACACCGAGTTTTCGTCGAGTTACGTCAAATAGCACAGCAAATGGATATGACCGCTGGTGGCTGTGCATACCAAGATGTGTGTAATCAACTCGAGACATGGATTGATAACCCAGAACTAACGATCTCTGGTCAACTATTAGAGCTAACGAAAGAGCTGGGTGGGCTAGGTAAAGTCGGTTGTACTCTTGGTATGAAGTACCGTGATGAAAACCTAGCTCACGGTTATCAGTACTATTCACAAGATACGATGGAAACGGAAGTTGCGTCGTCCGTGGAAAAACAAAAGCAAGCAGAGCAGAGTGACATGCTTTCTTTTGATGATTTTTTGGAAGATTACTTTGCTTACCTGAAGCAGTAATGACTAACTAAGGATTGGTGGGGTTGAACATTAAGTCGTTAGTAGTAGCGGTACTTGGAAGCGTGTTACTTGCAGGTTGTGCTACGGCACCGCCAAAGCAGCAGAATAACTTATGCGAGATATTCCGAGAGAAATCCGGTTGGTACGATGATGCCAAAGATATGGAAGATGAATGGGGTACCCCTATTCATGTCGCTATGGCCATCATTAAACAAGAAAGCAGCTTTCGGCACGATGCAAAACCACCTAAAGATTATTTGCTAGGGTTTATTCCTTGGGGACGAGTCAGCAGTGCGTATGGTTATGCTCAAGCTCAAGACCCTGCTTGGGAAGACTTCCAAGATGCGACAGGTCAGGGGGGCTCTCGTACCAACTTCGATGATTCTATGATGTTTGTCGGTTGGTACACTCATGAAACACGGCGTCAGCTAGGGATTTCATTATGGGATCCCTATAACCAGTATCTGGCTTATCATGAAGGGCGAGGTGGATATAAGCGAGGCACTTATAATCGAAAACCTAGTTTAATCAAAGTCGCTCGACGTGTTGAACAAACAGCGAAAACTTATGGCTGGCAGCTGAAGCAATGTCGTGAGGAATTAGAAGACAACAGCAGCTGGTTCTTTTAGCCCACAGTCAGTTCATGTGCTGTAGGGATGAATGACATTTATCCATTACCGAAAGGTACTGGAGTTACAATCAGGAGAGATGTAATGCCTTTACTCGATAGTTTTACCGTGGACCACACTCGTATGAATGCACCGGCAGTGCGAGTGGCGAAAACCATGCAGACCCCAAAAGGGGATACGATTACTGTTTTCGACTTACGCTTTACTGCGCCAAACAAAGACATTCTTTCTGAAAAAGGTATTCACACCCTAGAGCACCTTTATGCAGGCTTTATGCGTAATCACCTAAACGGTGATTCTGTTGAGATCATCGATATTTCGCCTATGGGTTGCCGCACAGGTTTTTACATGAGCCTGATTGGCACACCATCAGAGCAGCAAGTCGCAGATGCTTGGATTGCAGCAATGGAAGACGTGCTGAAGGTAGAAAGTCAGAATAAGATCCCTGAACTTAACGAATACCAATGCGGCACGGCAGCAATGCACTCTTTAAAAGAAGCACAACAGATCGCAAAGAACATTTTGGATGCTGGTGTTTCGGTGAACAAAAATGATGAACTTGCTTTGCCTGAGTCGATGTTAAAAGAGTTGCGCATCGACTAGGTGCTCATTAAGAAGCATATTGCCCCAATAAGTAAAAAGCCTGACATGAGTCAGGCTTTTCTTTTGGTTATTTGGATGTCGATTTTTTCTTCTTCGGATAAACACGAACGAGCTTGATTCGGTTCTCTTCAATCTCAACAAGTTCCATTGGGTGACCCGCTACTCTCACACTTAGATGGCTCTCAGGAATATCTTCCAGGTGCTCCAAAATAAGACCGTTTAACGTTCTTGGGCCATCCGTTGGTAAATCCCATTTCAGGCCTTTGTTAATATCTCGGATATTGGTGCTGCCTTCAATAAGAAAGCTTCCGTCACCTTGAGGACTGATTTCATCAGAGAGGCTTGGAGAAATTGACGTCGTGAACTCACCAATGATCTCTTCCAGAATATCTTCAAGAGTAATTAGACCGATGATATCACCGTACTCATCCACGATCAGACCGATACGTTGCTTGTTGCGTTGGAATTTCAACATTTGCACGTTCAGTGGTGTGCCTTCTGGGATGTAATAGACCTCATCAGCAGCACGTAATAGCGTTTCTTTGTTGAATTCGTTCTTTTCCAACATCAGACGATAAGCTTCACGCAAGCGCAGCATGCCAACCACTTCATCAATTTGGTCACGATAGAAAACTATGCGCCCATGTGGTGAGTGGGTTAGTTGACGAACAATGGATTTCCAGTCGTCGTTAATATCGATACCAGTAATTTCATTGCGTGGGACCATAATGTCGTTCACGGTGACGTGCTCAAGATCCAAAATAGACACCAGCATGTCTTGGTGTCGGCGAGGGATCAAACCGCCAGCTTCATTTACTACCGTACGCAGCTCATCGGAGCTAAGATGATCTTCTGCTGAGTGATCCGCTCTTACACCAAGTAAGCGGATAAAGCCATTCGTAATAAAGTTAACAAGCATCACTAAAGGCGACAGTAACTTCATCAGTATGGTCAATAATATACTGCTCGCGTAGGACACACGTTCAGGGTAAAGCGCTGCAATTGTTTTAGGGGTAACCTCGGCAAAAACCAATACAACCATAGTTAGTGCACCGGTTGCGATAGCGACACCTAAATCACCATACAAACGCATACCAATAATGGTCGCGATCGCGGACGCGAGAATATTAACGAGGTTGTTGCCGATAAGAATAAGACCAATCAAACGATCTGGACGGTCTAATAGTCTTTCGACTCGCTTAGCACCCTTATGCCCGTTTTTGGCTAAGTGTTTTAAGCGATAACGATTCAGAGACATCATCCCTGTTTCTGAACCGGAAAAGTAACCTGATATGACGATAAGACACGCGAGTAGCGCAAACAAGATACCCGTAGAGATGTCGTCCAAAACGTTGCTGTTCCTTGTAAGTATTGGGTTATATAACGGTTGAGTAAGTCCGTTAAGTCAAAGAGTTAAGGCGTACTGTATTTTATCTAGCCTAAAATATAAAGGATAGGAGCCCTAGAGCTCCTTAATTCAAGATGATTTCTTTTACAAAGCGACTGCCAAAATATGCCAGAGTTAACAGTGTTGCTCCTGCAACAGCGAACCATGTGACTTTTCTACCACGCCAGCCTTTTTGATAGTGACCCCAAAGCAGTATTGAGTACACCACCCAAGCGATGAAAGAAAGAATGCCCTTATGTGCCTTACCTTGGGCAAACATATCCTGCACAAAGACAAAGCCAGTAATGAGCGTGGCAGTTAACAATAAGTTACCGATCAAAATAATTTTGAAGAGTTGACGCTCCACCATTAATAGAGGCGGCAGGTTTGGGTTAATCGCCAAAGATTTTTTTGCTTTCAGTTTGTGATCCAGCCAAGCCAACTGAAGCGCATAGAGTGCCCCGATAGTTAAAGTCGCGTATGAGAAGAGCGCAAATGAAATATGAATGAGTAGCTTAGGGTCATTCTCTAGGTGCTTTATAAACGTGCTTGGCAAAAATGTGGCAGCAGATAAATTGATGGCAGCAAAGCTATAAACGACTGGCAATAAAAACCACAGTCGGTTTTTCAACATAGCAAGGCTCATGACCAGAGAAATGATAAAACTGATCAAAGAAGCCACGTTGAGAATACTCAGGTTTTGACCTGAACCATCAAAAATCAGATCACTCAAAATCCACGCATGAAAAACAAGCGCACAGGCAGCACTAGCAAACACTGTTTTTGCTTTGATTCCTGACTGTTGTGAGAGTCCGGGTATGATGGTCGCAATCGCCAAGACATAAAGTATGGCGGCCGCGATGGCTATTAAGCTATCCATGAATCCTAAATATTATTGTGCACAATGGAGAAATTATACCTTGCATTACACTTTGGGGCTACGTTATATCCGACATCAATCGTGAGAGATGAGATATTGAAATTAATAAGTTACCGCACCATATATAAATAGAGACAAGAATAGGACAGCGGTACGGGTATGACTCAGACCTTGGCTAATGTATACTCACACTAATTAATCGCCATTTTAGCGAAGAGACAAAGATGTTTGAGAATTTAACGGATAGATTATCCAAAACGCTGAAAAATATCAGTGGCAAAGGTCGTCTGACCGAAGACAACATTAAAGAAACCCTACGTGAAGTCCGAATGGCTCTACTTGAAGCTGACGTTGCGCTTCCGGTCGTTCGTGAATTTGTGAACCGCGTTAAAGAAAAAGCGGTGGGCGTAGAAGTTTCTAAATCTCTGACTCCAGGTCAGGAATTTATCAAGATCGTTCAAACAGAACTTGAAGCCGTAATGGGTGAGTCGAATGAGGCGCTAAACCTTGCCGCTCAACCACCTGCTGTGCTTCTTATGGCTGGTCTACAAGGTGCGGGTAAAACTACATCGGTAGGTAAGTTATCTAAGCTTCTAAAAGAACGTGACAAGAAGAAAGTCTTGGTTGTGTCTGCCGACGTTTACCGTCCTGCGGCAATCAAGCAGCTTGAAACACTGGCATCAGACATCGGTGTTGACTTCTTCCCATCATCACCAGACCAAAAGCCTATTGATATCGCCAATGCAGCGATTGACCATGCGAAGAAGAAATTCTACGACGTACTTATTGTCGATACCGCAGGTCGTTTGGCAATTGATGAAGAGATGATGGGGGAGATCAAAGATCTTCACGCAGCTATCAACCCAGTAGAAACGCTATTTGTTGTTGACGCCATGACGGGTCAAGACGCAGCAAATACAGCAAAAGCCTTTGGCGATGCGCTACCTCTTACCGGTGTAGTTCTAACTAAGGTTGATGGTGATGCTCGTGGTGGTGCGGCACTTTCAGTACGCCATGTCACGGGCAAACCAATCAAATTCTTGGGTGTCGGTGAAAAAACTGACGCGCTAGAACCGTTCCACCCAGATCGTGTTGCTTCACGTATTCTTGGCATGGGTGACGTTCTGTCTTTGATTGAAGACCTACAACGCAACGTTGACCAAGAAAAGGCAGAAAAGTTAGCGAAGAAGTTCAAAGAGAAGAAAGGTTTCGACCTTGAAGATTTCCGTGAACAGCTAGGCCAGATGCAAAACATGGGCGGCATGATGGGGATGATGGATAAGCTTCCAGGAATGTCCCAGCTACCAGACAATGTGAAAGATAAAGTCGATGACAAGATGTTCAAACAGATGGAAGCGATCATCAGCTCCATGACAATGAAAGAACGTCAACGCCCAGAAATTATCAAGGGCTCGCGCAAGAAGCGTATCGCGGCTGGTTCTGGTGTGCAGGTTCAAGATGTAAACCGCTTACTAAAACAGTTCACCCAAATGCAGAAAATGATGAAAAAGATGCAAAAAGGTGGCATGAAAGGCATGATGCGCAACATGCAAGGCATGATGGGCGGCATGGGGGGTGGCGGTGGCTTCAACCCATTTGGTCGTTAATTGATCGATCACGCATAGATTCAGGGTGTTAGGTACGTCACAAACTTTAAATTCAATTTATGTTGGTGAAAAAGTAACTAAACTCCTTGCATTGCTCCGGGAGAAGAGTAAAATTCCGGAGCTTTATTTTGGCACGAGACCCCAAACTGTTTAATTTCTTGAATGGTTTTTGGGGTTAATTTTATTTTTGAGAAAGCAAAGAGGACGACATGGTAACCATTCGTTTGGCACGTCACGGCGCTAAAAAGCGTCCATTTTATCAAATCGTAGTAGCGGACAGCCGCAACGCTGCAACTGGCCGTTTCATCGAGAAAGTTGGTTTCTTCAACCCAACTGCTAAAGGTCAAGAAGAAGGTCTACGTCTAGACCTAGACCGCGTTAACCACTGGGTTGGTCAAGGCGCGTCAGTATCTGACCGTGTTGCTAAGCTAGTTAAAGACGCTCAAAAAGCGGCTTAATTTTTTACTTGAAAAGTAGAAACTAGTTTATGTCGATGAAAGGTAAAGAAACAATGAGCAACGAAAAGATTGTTGTAGGCAAGTTTGGTGCTACTTACGGCATTCGTGGTTGGCTTAAAGTTTTTTCCTACACAGACAATGCTGAAAGCATTTTCGATTACAGCCCTTGGTACATTAACCAAAAGGGCAAGTGGGTTGAGTACAAAGTAGAAAGCTGGAAGCGCCATAACAAAGGTATGGTGGCTAAGCTGGAAGGCATGGATGTTCGTGAAGACGCGCATCTAATGACGAACTTTGAAATTGCTATTGACCCTGCGGTACTTCCTGAATTGTCAGAAGATGAGTTCTACTGGCGCGAATTGTTTGGGATGCAAGTTGTAACTACTAAAGGTTACGATCTAGGTGTCGTTACTGACATGCTAGAAACTGGCTCAAACGATGTTCTGGTTGTTAAAGCAAATCTTAAAGATGCTTTCGGGCAGAAGGAACGATTAATCCCGTTCCTTGAAGAGCAAGTGATCATTAATGTTGATCGCGAAGCTCAACGGATCGAAGTTGACTGGGATCCTGGATTCTAATCTCCAAAATTACAGAGCGAGATAAACATGTGGGTTGGCGTTATTAGCCTTTTTCCAGAAATGTTCCGTTCTGTTACTGATTTTGGAGTAACAGGTCAAGCGGTTAAAAAAGGTCTTTTGTCGATTGAGACTTGGAATCCTAGAGATTTCACTCACGACAAACATCGCACAGTCGATGACCGACCTTACGGTGGTGGCCCTGGTATGTTAATGATGGTTCAGCCTTTGCGCGATGCCATTTATACCGCGAAAGCAGCCTCACCGGGCAAGACGAAAGTCATCTACCTTTCTCCTCAAGGTCGCAAGCTCGACCAGAAAGGAGTGGAAGAACTGGCAACGAATGAGAACTTGCTTCTGATTTGTGGTCGTTATGAAGGGGTAGATGAGCGCATCATTCAATCTGAAGTCGACGAAGAATGGTCGATTGGTGATTTTGTGATGACGGGTGGTGAGATACCAGCCATGACGTTAATCGACTCTGTCTCTCGGTTTGTTCCGGGTGTACTAGGGGATTTCGCGTCAGCAGAAGAAGACTCTTTTGCAAATGGCTTGTTAGATTGCCCTCACTATACGCGTCCAGAAGTATTGGATGACAAAGAGGTACCAGCTGTACTGATGTCAGGCAATCACAAGGACATTCGTCAATGGCGACTCAAGCAGTCGTTGGGCCGTACTTGGCTAAGAAGACCAGAGCTCCTGGAAAACCTAGCTCTGACTGACGAACAGGAACAATTACTTGCTGAGTTTGTTAATGAGCATAAAGCCATTAAAGAACATAACGCAAAGTAACCTAATTTATTTAGTATCAGTTTATTCTAGGAATTTAAAAAATGAGTAACATCATCAAAGCTCTTGAAGAAGAGCAAATGAAATCAGACCTACCTAAATTTGCACCAGGTGACACTGTTGTAGTTCAAGTTAAGGTAAAAGAAGGTGACCGTGAGCGTCTACAGGCTTTCGAAGGCGTTGTAATCGCAATCCGTAACCGTGGTCTACACTCTGCTTTCACTGTACGTAAGATCTCTAACGGTGAAGGTGTTGAGCGTACGTTCCAAACACACTCTCCAATCGTTGATAGCATCGAAGTTAAACGCCGTGGTGCAGTACGTCGTGCCAAGTTGTACTACCTACGTGAGCGTTCTGGTAAGTCTGCTCGTATCAAAGAGAAACTTGCTAAGAAGTAATGCTATAACTAGCGTTCTCATCTTAAACGGAGTCCTTTTAGGGCTCCGTTTTTTTATTTGTGTAATTAGCTTGCTCGTTTCTTTTCACCCGACCTGCACTGTCGATGCTCATGCACTGACGTACACTCCACGCCTCTGTCTTGTTGTGAATAGATTCCTGATGTCGCTATGGCTCCTCGGAATGACGGGAAACAATGATCAAATATTACTGGGTACTGTGGTTAAAATTCGTCATTCTGGATAGCGACGAAGGAGCGTGATTCAGAATCTACTAGTTGAGAATGTAAGTGTTTAAGTTGTTAGCTTCATCCTTGCTGTTAGTAGATTCTTAATGTCGCTATGGCTCCTCGGAATGACAGGTAATGATGGTCAAAGATTACAGAGTACCGTGGTTAAAATTCGTCATTCTGGACAGCGACGAAGGAGCGTGATTCAGAATCTACTAGTTGAGAATGTAAGTGTTTAAGTTGTTAGCTTCATCCTTGCTGTT